>JAZSKM010000126.1:0-3367 GCA_045534835.1 Eubacteriales bacterium
TACATCTCCCCGCAAGATCCTTCGACTACGCTCAGGATGACAAGCGGGGGCCCCTGCAAAGCGAAAACCCGACCTGTCATTCCGAGTTTATCGAGGAATCTCGGTCGGCGATGTTAGTATCATAAACTATAATTTATCTTACACCCCACAAATTCAAAAAGCACCGAGTTTGAAAAACTCGGTGCTTAATAATTATTCTGCAAAGTCGGTGTAAATACAGCTTATCCCTTTTTCGTAGAGAGCCTGCTTCTTAGCTTTGTCGTTTACCGTGTGAACGAAGAGCGGCACGCCCTCGCTTAAGTAAGCCTCTGCAAAGTTTTCTTTAACAAGCGTTATATCTGCGGTGACTCCGAGCAGACGGTGCTTTTTGGCAAATGCTGCGTTGTAGGCTGAGTCTATCTTCTGCTCGTATTTTGGCAGGCAGTAAAGAGTAAGGATAATGTTTGAATATCCGAGCGCGCGTACGGGCGCGTATTCGCCGTACTGATATATCTGCGGGATAAGTCTTGATACTATTTCGGGGTGATCCCACGCAATGGTACGAAGCGCGGTTACATTATCATCCTTGACGTCGGTGATGATATACGCATCGGGATGCGTTTTCAGCCACTCGCAAAGGGAGTCTATAGTAACAGAGGTGAAACGGTTATATATCTTAACCTTTGAAAACTCCTCGGCGGTTATCGGGGTGCTGCCGAGCGAGGAGGAGTAGAACGCGGACCAGTCGTGCAGGCAAACGGGAATTCCGTCGCTTGAGAGAAGGAAGTCGAGCTCAAGAAAGCGGTAGCCCTTTTCGTATGACTCATCGAGCGCCTCAAGCGAGTTTGTGCCCACAACACCGTCAATGGCGCCGCCCGCGTGTACTATCTCTTTCGGTATCTCATCAAGGGTTACAGTGTCAAAGGCGCTTCCAAGTGAGGAAATCATCGAAAGACGCGCGTTGTCGTCATACAGACAACTGCCGTACCTTGCAAGCTCTGAAAAGTAGATAATAGTTTCACCGTTAATGTTGAAGCTTTCAACAACATTACCGTCAAGGTAGGTAACAATATCGGTATAAAGCACCGCGGATGTCATTGCGCCTACATTTTTCACCTGCTTTTCTTCAAAAAGCATAGGTTCTACCGTTGGGTTTTCATTTCGCGTGATGCTAAGTGTTCTGCTTTCGCCGTTCCATACCACGGTAAAACCGTAGTCGCAAAGGTCTTCTGCAATAACACCCAGCCTTCCGCCGATGTTATAAGCCTTTATCTCAGAGCCGTCAATAAATGCTCTTATATCGGTGGCTAGTACGTAGTCGATAACCTCGCCGACACGCAGTGCCGCCGCCGTAACGGTGAGAAAGGTGCAGATGATAACAAGAACGGCAGATAGAATTAAATGTCGTGTTTTTTTCATATCAGTTGTAGCTGAAATTCTTTCTGTAGTAGTATGAAACGCAGTCAAAGAGCCGTCTGTCACCTTCGCCAAAGTCGTCATACCGGTGGATAACGGGTGTGCGCGAGGCAATATCGCTTGTAAACTGCATATACGAGCTTCCCTTGTATCCGCAAAGCTCAAAGACCTTGTTCATAAGGAACGCAGCGGATATTGTTTCGCCTTTACCCGAAAATGAGTTACCCGAAACCTTCTTTGCGGCATCGTTTGCGATAATAAGATACTGCGTGCCGTAGTAGTTTTCAAAGCCCTCTTCGGTAGAGGTGTCAAGGTTCACGCCGTAAGCCGTAAGAACTCTTCCGTCCGTGTCCATACTCGGCAGATGGTCGCCGAAAAATACGAGAACAAGCGGCTCATTGGTAGCGAGCATTTCTGTGGCAAAGGTGTAAAGATGCTCGGTGGTGCCCTTTATTGTGTTTAAGTAGTTATTGAGCATACGCTCGTCAGTGAGGCTGACACCTGGGTTTTCAACGTAGGGAGAAGCATAGTTTTCTGTATCCGTTTGATACGGACCGTGTCCCTGATAGGTTATGCTGAAGCTGAAATATGGCCTCGTCTTGTCTCTGTCGAGATAAAGGTCGCGCAGGAGCGGGAAAAATTTCATATCGTAGGTGATATCCACCTGAGTTATCTCTTTATAATAGTTTTCGCTGAAAAGGTAGGTTTCAAACCCAAGATTTTTATTTATATTCTGGCGATTGTAAAACCATCCGTATGACGGGTGCGAGCCTGTGGTGGTATAGCCGTTCTCACGCAGATACCATACGTATGAATTGCTTTTTCCAACAAAATCGTCAAGGCGCGCGTATGGCAGTCCCGTCAAAAACTGTCTTTCACTTACGCGCGTGTCGCCTGCAAAAATATCGGTAATAAGCCTACCGCTGTAGCCCATTTTCTCAAGAGCGTGATATTTTGCGTAAACATCCTCGGTAAAGGTTAGCGACTCAAATCTCGAAAGGTCGGTATACGCCTCAAGCATAATGCAGACAATGTTGATTTTTTTATCTTCGGGAATGACCTCGTCTTCGTATGAAGCGAGAATCTCTTTTGCTTCTTTCTCACTGTAGCTTTCGGGTGCGGGTGAGAACGCATTTTTGACCGAGTGCAAGAACGGGTAAACAAAGCCCTTGGAAATATACTGCTGATTGTCCGACCACTGGTTTATAAGGGAGATGTTTGAGGTTTTTGAATTGTAAATGCCCTCGGACGAGTAAAGAGGAGTCATAAAAAGAGAGGCAAGCAAAATGCAGATCGCCGCTATAAGGCGGGGAGCCTTTCTCTTGAATCTGCCTCTTGCAAAAAGTGCAAGAAACAGTGTGCAAAATGTTAAAATGCCGATGAAAGCCCAAAGACGTTTGTCGATAAATAGGTCATAGGTTTCGAGCATATTAGCTGTTTCAACGGCGAGGGACATATCTGCGAACAGGAGGGCATCGCCGCGCAGAGCGAGCTTGTAGTAGTGGATTACCGTCGGCACCATTATGAGTGCCGTGGTAGCCAAAAACGACCATACGGCGCGGTTGAACAAAAGATAGAATATCGCAGAGAGAATTATCGGCGGCGCCATATTCAAAAGCATAATATACGGGTTTTTCAGGTAGGAAACGAACATCTCGATACTGAAAGAGCCCGTGGCGAGGTAAAGACTGCAAAGCCCTATTATGGTTCCGCAAAGTACAGCCGCGGCAAAAGAGCTGATGATTCGCCCCGTACTGTAATATTTTTCTTTGCGGTTTTCTTTAACAGCAAACATCTTTGCACCTCCTTTTACAAATTATATTATCGCCCGAAAGACTTTAAAAATTACTCTTCCCAGTTGTGGTAGACTTCGCTGACGTCGTCATTGTCCTCAAGGCTGTCGAGGAGCTGCTGCATACGCTTGATATCATCGTCGCTTTCAAGGGTGATGTAGTTCTGGGGAATCATATCC
>JAZSKM010000091.1:0-7009 GCA_045534835.1 Eubacteriales bacterium
CTGCGCTTTCCAGTATGGGTGTGCAGGTGCTTCCTG
This sequence comes from Eubacteriales bacterium, assembly GCA_045534835.1. Classification (GTDB taxonomy): domain Bacteria; phylum Bacillota; class Clostridia; order Oscillospirales; family CAG-272; genus UMGS902. Next base: position 37 of record JAZSKM010000091.1, read on the forward strand.
TGCCGACTGCACTTTTATCCACTCATACGGGCGGCTTTACCGACTATTATTTTGAGGATATGAGCCGCGCTATTTCACCGGTTGCTGACCACTGGCAGTCGATAGGTGTTTCTCCCGATGCCGTATACACCGGCTTTCTTTCGGGTGAGGCTCAGTGCGATATTATAGAGGATTTTATCAACCGTTTTAAAAAGGACGGTTCGCTTATCCTTGTAGATCCCGTTTTCGGAGATGACGGCGTGCTTTATTCCTCCTGCACCGAGGGACTTGTTGACCGTATGAGAAAGCTCTGCACACTCGGCGACGTGCTTGTCCCTAATCTTACCGAGGCGTGTATGCTCTGTAAAAAGGAGTATCTTGACACATCGGTTATGTCACATTCTGAGCTGAAAGCATATACCGATATGCTGCTTGATGAGCTGGCTGTGTTTGGTGCTAAGCGTATCGCTATTACGGGTATAGTTTGCGGTGGCGGCAAAAATATTGTCACCGTAGGCAGAGATATGACAGAGCATTCAATAGATAAATCTACATTTTCAATAAGCCTTCTGCGTGTTGGCGGTTCTTATCCCGGCACGGGAGATCTGTTTGCAAGCGTGCTGCTCGGCAAGCTGCTCAGTGGCGCTTCGTTTACAACGGCTGCATCGGCAGCAAGTGCATTTGTACGCGATGTAATCGCTTTTTCGGAAAAGTACGACACTCCGAAACGCAACGGTGTTGCACTTGAGCCCTGTCTATATAAATTGTCACAGCTATAAAATACATATTCGAAAGGATATTTTATTATGAGAGACCTTGAAAAGCTTGTTGCTAATATGACCTTTTCCGAAAAGGTAGGTCAGCTTTCTCAGCACAATCTTGTACTTTTCCTTGATTCGGATGCGGCTATTACCGGACCTGCCGTAAGACTCGGCATTAAAAAAGAGGATGTCGGCAAGGTTGGAAGCGTGCTTAACTTCAAAAATCCTGATGAAGTTATTTCGCTTCAGAATAAGCATCTTGAAGAGGACCCTAACAAAATCCCGATGATTTTTATGATGGACGTTATCCACGGCTGTCATACCATATATCCCATCCCGCTTGCACTCGGTTGTTCCTTTGACGAGGAGCTTGTTGCGGAGTGTACAAGAGTTGCTGCAAAAGAGGCAAGCGCAAGCGGTATTCACGTTACCTTTACCCCTATGGTTGACTATGTCCGTGATGCAAGATGGGGCAGAGTAATGGAAACCTGCGGCGAGGAGCCGCTTGTAAACAGCCGTATGGGTGCGGCTCAGGTCAAGGCTTTTCAGGGAGATGACCTCACGAAGCACGGCAACATCGCAACCTGCGTAAAGCATTTTGCAGGCTATGGCGGAGCAGAGGCAGGCAGAGATTATAACACTGTTGATATAGCAGAGCGTACGCTCAGACAGTACTATTTCCCTGCGTACAAGGCTTGTATTGATGCAGGTTCAAAGCTCCTTATGCCTTCATTTAACTCTCTTAACGGCGTTCCCTCGACTGCTAACAAGTGGCTTATGAAGAAGGTTCTTAAAGAAGAGTGGGGCTTTGACGGCACGATTATAAGCGACTTTGCCGCTATAAACGAGCTTGTAAAGCACGGCGTTGCCGCAGATAAAAAAGAGGCGGCAAAGCGTGCATTCGAGTGCGGCTGTGACATCGAAATGGCATCGAGCGCATACTATCACCATCTCGAAGAGCTTGTAAATGAGGGTGTCTTCACTATGGAAGACATTGATGCGGCGGTACTCCGTGTGCTTGAATTCAAGAATTCTCTCGGTCTCTTTGAAGACCCGCACCACGGTGCTTCTGCTGTAAAGCTTCGTGAAATCGCGCTTTCTCCGGCACACCGTGCAGTTGTTCGCAAGGCGGCGGCAAACTCCGCAGTTCTTCTCAAGAATGACGGCATTCTTCCTCTTAAAAAGGATATTAAGAAAATTGCGCTTATCGGTCCTTTTGCTGACGAGCATAAGATTATCGGCTTCTGGGCCTGCTACGGTAAAAATGAGGATAGCGTAAGTGTTCTTGAGGGCGTTAAGGCAGCCCTTCCGAACGCGGAGGTTGTGTGCGTTAAGGCTTGTGGAAACGAGCTTACTGATACAGACAAGAGCGCCTTTGCAGAGGCTATTGCTGCGGCAAAGGATGCAGATGCGGTTATCCTCTGTCTTGGCGAGCCGCAGGACTACAGCGGCGAGGGTAACTGCCGTACAGACCTTGCTCTCCCTGGCGTCCAGGAAGAGCTCGCAGAGGAAATCGCCCGTGTTAACAAGAATACTGCGGCAGTTCTCTTTAACGGCAGACCTATGGTATTTACAAACCTTGCAAAAACCGTTCCCGCACTTCTTGAAATGTGGTTCCCCGGTACCGAGGGCGGTAACGCTGTCGCAGACATTATTTTCGGCGACGTTAACCCGAGCGGCAAGCTTACAATGTCATTCCCTAAGGCAACAGGTCAGTGCCCCATTTACTATAACCGCACCAATACAGGTAGACCTAAGGCGGTGAAAGACGAGGATACACGCAAGATATACTGTTCAAGCTACCTCGACTGCGGCAATCTTCCCCTTTACTCCTTCGGTCACGGTCTTTCCTACTCAAACTTCGTTTATGAGGATATGAAGCTTGACAAGGACACTCTCACAAAGGACGGTGAAATCACCGTTACCGTTACTGTTTTCAACGATTCGGATATAGCGGGCAAAGAAACAGTGCAGCTTTATATGCACGATGTTGTTGCAAGCAGTGTTCGCCCCATTCAGCAGCTTATAGACTATAAGAAGGTCGAGTTTGCGGCTCACGAGCGTAAGGAAATCACCTTTACCGTTACCGAGCCCGAACTTCGCTACTGGAATGAAGAAAACGAGTTCGTTTCCGAGAACGGCGAGTTCACTCTTTACACCGGTTACGCAGACCATCTTGAATTTGCAAGTAAGTTTATACTCAAATAAAAATAAAGAGCCCGATTCGGGCTCTTTATTTTTATTTGAAAGTAACATTGATGACACTATTTTCTGAACACAAATAAATACTCGTGTGCTATAAGTAAGAAATTATATTTAACACTATTTGTTTTCCAATATCCTGTTGCCTTACAATTATGTTGTTCTTTTATAATAAGTTCTTTTAGTTTGAAGCCTGCATCTTCAAATATACGCATAACATCAAATGACATAGGTATCATATGACCTTTTTGCCTTGTATCACCCATAAGCACCGCACAGAATTTATTCTTTTTAAGCACGCGATAACTTTCTGCGGCAACCTTTTTCATTTCTTCAAGAAAATCTTTTACTTTTAATTGTGATAAGTCATTTTCTATACCGTCACTATACTTGATAATATCAGCATAAGGTGGGTGTGTGCATATCAAATCAATACTATCATCGGTAACAAAGTTAAGATTTCTTGCATCACCTTTTTTGATATAGACTTTACCCTTTGCACTCTTTATATCAAATGCTGTTTTTTCTCTGCAGCGTTCAAGAGCAACATCATTTACATCCACACCGATTATATCTCGATTCAAAAGCTTTGCTTCAACAAGAGTAGTGCCGCCCCCGGCAAATTGGTCAAGAACTAAATCCCCCTCTTGTGAATATCTTAATATAATATTTCTCGGTATGTACGGTGACCAATTACCACGCCATTTCGCATCGTGAGTTGCCCAATCTCCACGCTTTGGGAAAGACCAATGTGTTGTCATTTCTAGTTCAAAATCATCTGGCTCCCATTTTTTTATCTTATTTGACAATATTTTCATACATCCTCTTCACTTGGTGGAACAGGCAAGCCTAATTTAGCCAGAGGTATGTATTCAAAGTAATATTGACAACGCACACTAATAATATAATCTAAAACATCTTTATATTTAGGATCTTTAAACCAATCACAAAGTAAATATATGTATTCTACTTCAATATTAGCTTGTGCCATCAATTTTTGGTACTGTTTCTTTTTAAAATCGCAGGTTTGCAATTTTTCATCAACAGAACCCGCAACCTGCTGAAATTTACATTCAATTATAAACAAAGTATTGTTTATAATAACGTAAATGCAATCATCAGGAAAAAGTCTTTTTGAAATAATCTTCTTCCAGTCAATTCCTATTTCTTTTAAGAATATATAGAATCCGTGCTTTTTAAATATTCTTGCAACCTTTTCATCGTTATAGTAAACCATCCCATCAATTACATTATATCCTTGTTGGGAAGATAAAAATGTAGCTAAATCTGTTTTACCTTCAAACACTAGTCCGGTTTTAGTGTTTCCTCCGCCTTTTCCATTCTTTATCATAAAAAATCTCTCCTTAAAAATTCGATATTAAAAGCTCTTTTATTTTTCCTCGCGATTTACTATTGCAATTAATCATTCGAGTCGCTTCAACTCTTTTAATTTTGTGAGCAGAGTAGATTTCATCGAAAAAATCATCTTCTGTATTACAGTTTTTAGGATCTGAATTACTTACAACCACTTTCGCACCCTTTTTATGCATACTCTCAACAAAGACAGCAAGTTGAATTTGCTCCTCGTCGGTGAATTGATTTGCTGTATAGGCAGTAAAACTTGCCGTTTCAGTCAAAGGTCTGTATGGGGGATCAAAATATACAAAGGTATGCTCGTCTATAAATTCAGCAGACTTTCGATAATCTTCGCATATAATCCTTACATTTTGCAATTTCTTCGATACTGCACGAAGATTTTGTTCATCACATATAAGCGGATTCTTATATGCTCCCATCGGCACATTGAAAAGACCTTTTTTATTAACTCTGAACAATCCATTGAAACAAGTTTTGTTCAAGAATATCATCAGCGCCGCTTTTTCGATATTTTCAACTTCGTTTTCGTTGACTTTTAAATCATTAAATCTATCTCTTTTTGCCATATAGTATGACTTTCTATCTTCTGCTTCAAGAGGCACATACTCACTTTGATATTTGTCGAGCAATTCTATCAGTTCCTCAATATGCTCTCTTATGACAACATAGGTGTTTATAAGTTCAGCATTTATATCGCTAATATAAATCTGTTCCAAGTCATATTTGCTGAGAATGTCAAAAAGCACAGCACCGCCTCCGACAAATGGCTCCGCATACTTTGTAATACCATTATCAAAAGGATAATACTGTTCTATTTCCTTTAATAATTGACCTTTACCACCTGCCCATTTCAAAAAAGGTTTTACAGTCTTTTCGTCAGTAGTGTTATATTTTGTGCTTCGGGCATCAATAGGTTTTTCTGCGTTTATTGGTATAAGCCACATATTACCTAACATCTGCACATTTGCTATTCTATTTTCAGAACAAAGAATAGCCACACGCCTTTGGGATATCCCCCACTTATCAGCAGCTTCTCTTGCAGACATAACTTCCATAAATCTATACTCCTCGCCTATTATTAAGTAATATTATATTCTAAAACTCGAATAAAAGCAATATCAAAATGAAAAAGTGCAACAAAAATGACAGATTCACCATAAAGATAAATCTGTCATTCTACTATTCTTACGGGAACATCCCATACCACGACGTTTTCATTCCAATTCCAAATCGTAAAATTCTTCTACATCCGCCTTTTGCCAAAAGCAGGCGCGCCCCTTTGACAAAAGGGCATCATATTTTGAGCCTGCTATGACAAGATGCTCAAGGAATGTAACCTTTATCGTGTCAAGCGCCTCAGCGGCTCTATCGGTAACTGCTAAATCCTCGTCAGACGGATATGCCATTCCGCCGGGGTGATTATGTGCAAGCACTACCATTGATGCATTTGCTTTCAGCGTAAGCTCAATGAGCTTTCGCGAGTCAAAAGAAGCCTGATTTACAGAGCCTTCGCTGAGCTTAGCGATATCAATTATATGGTAGGATGAGTCGAGCATAACAAGCAGCGAGGTTTCTATAGTAAGCCCAGCAAAGCGTTTGACAAGAAGCCTTGCTATTTTGTCAAGGCTGCAATAGGTTTCGCCGCTGTTCGTTTCGCAAGCCGCGCTTCGCCAGACCGCAGGCACCAGCTTTATGAGCGTAGCGGTATGCTCGCTTACTCCGTCTACCTCGCAAAGCTCCTCGACCGAAGCCCCAAACACATTTTTAAGCGAGCCGAAACGCCTGAGAAGTGCGTGTGCAATTGGGTTTGTATCCTTTTGCGGTATCGCATAAAATAGCAGCAGCTCAAGTATATTATGCTTTTCAAAGCCGTCGATGCCGTCACGCAGAAAACGCGATTTCAGCCTTTGTCTGTGACCGCCGTGCAAATGTTTTTCCATATCAGAAAAGCTTTACAAACGTGCTCGGAGTATAAACCTTGCAGCCGAAAGCTACAGAGCCCGCAGTAACAGTAGAAGCACTGTTCTTGGACTTGAGCGTTGCAGAAACATCGCTGCTGAGCAAGAGGACAGCTACGGTAGGCTTGCTTTCGTTTTTAGGAGTATTTTTCGGTTCTGCCCACATAAAGTCGGTGGTAGTCTTCTCCCCCTTGACAGACACATAGCCGCCGCCGATGTTGTTAAAATAAACGTGGCGCGCATCACATCCAAGCGTAATAAACTTTATAGCGTAAATTTTATCCTCTGCTTCTATGAAACAGTCGTATTTACCGCTGTCATTTTTGCTTGCACCAAAAAGACTTGTCCCGCGGAAGGGAATCCCCTTCTCTTTACAAAGTTTTTTCAGGTCACCAAATGTAATAGTCATATTTGTCCCTCTCTGACACTTGCAATTCATAAGAGTATCTGCTAAAATAGTAGAAAAACCTCGTGTAAAACGAGGTTTGTTGGAGCTGGTAGCCGGACTTGAACCGGCGGCCTGTTGATTACGAATCAACTGCTCTACCAACTGAGCCACACCAGCAACTGGATAGTATTTTATCATTTTTTTATTAATTTGTCAATACCTTTAGAAAAATATTTAAAATAAGAAAGGCTCCGTGGAGCAGGTAACGGGAATCGAACCCGCGCAGTCGGCTTGGGAAGCCGAGGTTC
>JAZSKM010000088.1:0-10399 GCA_045534835.1 Eubacteriales bacterium
AAAAGAGGGTTTTTCCTTTTTTGTGCGTATATTATTGTCGTAAAGAATAAAAAATATGGGGAAAGGAATGATAATTGTGTCCGAAAGAATAGCTGATATATTTCTGAAACGCGAAGAAAATACGCTTTCGCCATATGCATTTTTAACTAAAAATACTAAAGGCCGTGACTACCCATATGTGCCTTGTGAAAACAGAACCGAGTTCCAACGTGACCGTGACAGGATTATACATTCTAAATCATTTCGCCGTTTAATGCACAAAACTCAGGTGTTTTTATTTCCAGCGGATGAGCATTACCGCACAAGAATGACACACACCCTTGAGGTTTCGCAGGTGGCAAGAATTATTGCACGTGCGCTTTGCCTTAACGAAGACCTGACAGAGGCTGCAGCGCTTGGACACGACCTCGGTCATACACCGTTCGGTCATGCCGGAGAAACAGCAATGCAGAAATGTTATTCGCCGGAGTTTACTCATTACAAACAGAGTATCCGCGTTGTTGAAAAACTTGAGAACGACGGAAAAGGACTTAATCTTACATACGAAGTGCGTGACGGTATACTTAACCATACCGGCAGTTGTAAAGCATCAACGCTTGAAGGTATAATTGTTAAGTTCGCAGACAGAATTGCGTATATAAATCACGACATTGACGATGCTATCCGTGCAGGCATCCTAAATATTGGTGACATTCCTAAAGATCTTACCGAGGTGCTTGGCGTAGGTCACAGTGAGCGTATTAACAGAATGGTTACCTCGGTTATTCAGGAAAGCACGGGAAAGGGAGAAATCAACTTTTCAAGCGAGGTTGGTGAGGCGACAATGAAGCTTCGCGACTTTTTGTTTGAAAATGTTTATACTAATCCGCTCGCAAAGTCCGAGGACAACAAAGCACAGGAACTTTTGGCAAGGCTTTTTGAATACTATGTTAAATATCCTGAGAAAATGCCTGAACTGTATTATAGGAATACGGCGGACGAGCCTGTTGAGAGATGTGTTTGCGACTATATCGCAAGTATGTCGGACAGGTATGCTATTGAGCATTATACCGAGCTGTTTGTTCCTCAGGTATGGAAGGGTAAGCAGTTATGATTGATAGCCGAATAATAGAAGAGATAAAGTCGAGAAATGACATAGTTGACGTTATTTCCTCGTATGTCGGTTTAAAGCGAGCCGGCTCGAATATGCAAGGGCTTTGTCCGTTTCATTCGGAAAAAACCCCCTCTTTTACGGTTTTTACCGCTACGCAGGGGTATTACTGCTTTGGCTGCGGAGCAGGTGGAGATGTTATAAATTTTGTTCGCCAGATTGAAAATCTTGAATATGTGGCGGCGGTTGAATTCCTTGCAAAAAGAGTGGGAATTACACTGCCTGAGAATACAAAGCGTACTGAAGGCGGCTTTGACCGCGCACGTATGCAGCAGATGAATAAAGAGGCTGCGCGATATTTCAGGGAATGTCTTTTTGATGAAAAAATCGGCGCAGATGCTATGGCGTATCTGTGCGCACGCGGGCTTGATACCGCTACGATAAAGCGTTTTGGCTTAGGCTATTCGCCCGCAAGCTTTTCCGCGCTCACAAAAAGGCTACGTGACCTTGGCTACACCGAGCAAGAACTTGTTGCAGGATTTTTATGTGGCAGAAGTAAAAACACCGGCGCGCTTTTTGACTATTTCAGAAACAGAGTAATGTTTCCTATTATTGATGTGTCGGGAAATGTTATCGCTTTCGGCGGCAGAGTTATGGACGACTCTCAGCCTAAATATCTTAACTCGTCCGATACTCCAGTTTTTAAAAAGAGCCGAAACCTCTTTGCGCTTAATTTTGCCAGAACTGCGTGTTCTGAAGAAATCATTCTGTGCGAGGGGTATATGGATGTAATTGCGCTGCACGCTGCAGGCTTTACTAATGCGGTTGCTACCTTGGGTACTGCAATTACACCCGAGCAGGCGCGAATTATGTCGCGATATACCAAAAAGGTTTTGATTTCATACGACAGTGATGCGGCAGGTCAGCGCGCTGCGAACCGTGCTATCGGTATTCTCGGCGAAGTAGGCTTGGATGTTCGCGTTCTGAAAATTCAGGGCGCTAAGGATCCTGATGAATTTATAAAAAAATACGGAGCCGAGAAGTTTTCTTTGCAACTTACCGCGAGCCGCGGAAAGTTTGAGTATAATATGGACAGCGTGCTTGCACGGCACGATATCTCTGTACCTGATGAAAGAATTAAGGCACTCTCAGAATTGACCGCTATGATCGCGGATATTTATTCAAATGCTGAGCGCGAGGTATATATCAGCGCTGTTTCAAAAAAACTTGATATTCCCTCCGAGAGTATCCGCTCGGATATTGAGCGACTGCTCAAAAAGAAAAGGAAAGAGTTTAAAAAACAGGAGTCGCAGAGCGTAATAAGGCAAAGCGCGGGCTTTGGCGACAGAGTTAACCCCGACTATGTAAAGAATGTTGCTGCCGCCAAGGCAGAGGAGTCCGTGCTTGGTATGATGCTACTTTACGCAGAGCATCGCGATGCCATTCGCAGTGGTAGAATTTCACTCGGAGAGAATGATTTCTTTACCGATTTCGGCAAGCGTGTCTTTAATGCCATAATGGAAATTGATAAGGACTCTGTATTTGAATCTTCCTTACTCGGCGAATTTTTCACTCCAGAGGAGCAGGGCAGAATTATGCGCTTTGAGCTTTCGAGGCGGGATCTTAGTGATAACGGCAGTGCCGTTTTTGCAGAGAGTGTAGCCTCGTTAAGGCGCGAAACTTCATATGCCGGCGGAGACGACCCTGTCGGTGATTTGCTTTCAATAATTAAAAATAAAAGAAATACATAAGTATGAAAGGGAAAAATATGAGCAACGATACACAGAAGAAGCCTGAAGTTAATGATCTTATAGAGCGCGGTAAGAGCAAGGGTTCGCTTACCAATGCCGAGATCCTCGAATTTATGGAACAGAGCGACTGCGACATAGAGCAAATGGAGAAAATTTACGAGCAGATCGAGAGTAACGGTATTGAAATAACCGGCTTTGATACTGTTGACATTGATGATATCGGCGATATTGATGCTCTTGAGGGCGGTGAAGATGCCGACGAGGCTGATTCGGGCGAAGATGTTGAAAAGATTCTTGCACAAGAAGGTCTCGCTATCGACGACCCCGTTCGTATGTACCTCAAGGAAATTGGAAAGATACCGCTGCTCAGCGCTGAAAAGGAAACGCAGCTTGCAGAACGTATCAGTCAAGGCGATGAAAAGGCCAAGAATGAGCTTGTTGAAGCGAACCTCCGCCTTGTTGTAAGCATTGCCAAGAGATATGTCGGTAAAGGTATGTTTTTCCTTGACCTTATTCAGGAGGGAAATCTTGGTCTTATGAAGGCCGTGGATAAGTTTGACTATCAGAAGGGCTATAAGTTCTCAACTTACGCAACGTGGTGGATCCGTCAGGCAATAACGCGTGCTATTGCAGACCAAGCGCGCACCATCCGTGTTCCCGTTCATATGGTTGAGACTATTCATAAGGTTTCGCGATATTCCCGCCAGCTTTTGCAAGAGCTTGGTCATGAGCCTACTGCCGATGAGATTGCAGAAAAGATGGGCATGAGCGCAGAAAAGGTCAGAGAAATTCTTAAAATTGCACAGGATCCCGTTTCTCTTGAAACACCTATCGGCGAAGAAGAGGACAGCCATCTTGGCGACTTTATCGAGGATTATGATTCTCCCGCACCTGCCGAGACTGCTTCTTATGCTCTTCTCCGCAAGCACCTTTGTGCAGTCCTCCATACTCTTACTCCAAGAGAGGAGCACGTTTTAAAGCTTCGCTTCGGTCTTGAAGACGGCAGAACGAGAACTCTTGAAGAGGTTGGTAAAGAATTTGACATTACCCGTGAGCGTATCCGCCAGATCGAGGCAAAGGCACTGCGCAAGCTCCGTCACCCCAGCCGTTCTAAGCGCCTTAAGGATTATCTCGATCAGTAATATATTTGGCAATATATCCTTAAAACACCTTGACATACACACGTGTTTCGTGTAAAATAATAAATGTTACTTTTGTTCCTTATTTGTTTTTAGGAGGCTTAAAAATGAGTAAAAAACTCTTATGTTTGTTGCTTTGTCTTGTTTCTGTTCTCACCCTTTCTTTCACCGGTTGCGGCGAGGAGGATGATAGCGAACTCAATCAGGAAGCATCTGCACGTCCTGCAGTTTCAATCAATATGATGCTTATTTCTGACAAAGAGATTTCTGCTGAAACAGAGGCTCTTGTAGAAGAGGCTTTTAATGAGCTTACACAGTCTAAATTTACTACAAAGGTTGACTTTATTTTCCTTACCGAGGACGAGTATTTTAACGTTCTTGATCAAAAACTTGCGGATGCGGCTGAGTACAAGGATAATGAGGCACTTACTGATATTGTTCTCCCCGGTTTAACCGTAGAGGAAACGGGCGAGGTTGAAGAAACTACTGCAGAAACTGTTGTAAATGAGCTCGGTCAGCGTCTTCTCAGATATCCTGATATTGAAGAACACCAGATTGACATTGTTTTCCTCGCAGGAAAGGATTTGCTTGTCAAGTATGCAACCGAGGGCAAACTTAAGTCCCTTGATACCAATCTCAATGCTACTTCAAAGATTCTCAGAGATTATATTTACCCATCTTTCCTTGATCAGGTGGTATATGAGAAAAATACATATGCAATTCCCAACAATCATCTTATAGGTGAGTATACATATCTTCTTGTGAATAAGGAACTTGCCGAGAAGTATTATATTGACGTCACTAAGATTTCCTCATTTGTTGATTGCGAGGACCTGATTACAGAGATAGGCACAAATGAAACCGAAATTCCTGCCGTTCTTGAATATGCGGATCCCACCAACATGCATTACTGGCTCGGCGACAACGATGTTGCTATTCTTGCTTCCGAAGTTCCTGTAAATGCTACCGCCGGAACTATGACCAAGATGAGGTCTGCATTTGAAATTTCCGCATTTACCAAGCATATGCTTCTTATGCAGAGATGTGAGGATAATGGCTGGTTTGCTGCCGATCCCGCAAATACAGAAAAATTCGGCGTTGCCATTATGAAGGGCGGCTATGAGCTCAGTGAGAAGTACAGTGACGATTACGAGGTTATTGTCCTCTCATATCCTACTCTCTCTGATGAAACTGTCTATGAGTCAATGTTTGCTGTAACCTCTTACACCGCGAACTTTGAAAGAGCAATGGAAATAATCACCTTTATCAACACCGATGAGAGTGCAAAGAACATTCTTCAGTATGGCGTTGAAGATATTCACTATGAGTTCGATGACGAAGACAACTTTGTTTTGCTCAACGATGATTACGCAATGAATAACCTCTATACCGGTAACTCTTTCCTTGCATATACTACCGAGGATATGCTTGAATGGGATAGAGCTAAGGCTGCAAATCGTGAGTCTGTGGTTTCTCCTTATATCGGTCTTTCTTCTGATTGGGGTCTTATCAGCCCTGGCTTTATCGAGTCTCTCCGTGAGATTTCCGATTCTTACATTGAGAGAATGCATGCGTGTGAAAACGAAGAAGAACTTTCGGATTTCTTTGTAACGGCGATTAATGAGCTCTCCACTAACGAAATTTTTAAGGCTTCCTTCAACACCGAAAGTGACTCGAGCTCTCCCAACGCAATTTATACCAGATGGTTTGAACGCGTATATCCTGCTGAATAATATGATAACCGCCGTGCCAAAAGGCACGGCGGCTTTTATTTGCAGTAATTTTTTAATGTGTAGTATATTGCATCAATGTCTTTTTTCGTGTTAAAATAACCGATGCTGATGCGTATTGCTCCGTCCTCTCCTGTACCGAGCGCGTTGTGTGCGAGCGGGGCACAGTGAAAGCCGTTTCGTATGCAGATGTTATTCGAACTGAGATGCGCGGCAAGCTTATCAGGGGAAAAGTTACGGTTTTTAAACAGCACTATTCCGCTTTGCGGCAAACTTTCTCCGAAAATGATGTTGCCTTTTATGCTATGCAGTCGTTCTGTAAGCATTCTTGCAAGCGAAATTTCGCGAGTTCGTATGCTTTCAATGCCGACTTTGTTTATCCAATTTATTGAAGCGCAAAGACCTGCTGCAAGAGGCGCTGGCATCGTACCGCTTTCAAAACTTTCAGGAACGTCAAGCCCCATATCCTGTGATAACGAATTTATTCCGTTGCCGCCGGCAAGAAAAATCCGTTTTGGAAGGGAGTTGCCGAAGATGACAAAGCCAAGCCCCTGAGGACCGTATAAACCCTTATGCGCAGGCGCGCATAAGGCGCCTATTTTATTTTCGCGGATATCTGTTTTTACAGTACCTGCGCTTTGCGCCGCATCTACGATAAAAACTATACCGTACCTTTCGCAGAACTCACCAATCTCTCTTAATGGAAACACTTTGCCGCAGATGTTTGAAGACTGTGTCATAATTACCATCTTTGTGTCATTTGTCCTTGATTTTTCAAGTTCTTTTAAGATTTTTTCGGTAGATTGCAAGAGGTTGAAAACGCTGTAGGTGACTTCACCTTGCTTTGCAAGCTCGCTGACAGGACGAAGAACTGAATTGTGCTCCATATTGCTTATCAGTATATGTGAGCCTCGCTCGTACAGCGTTTTTATCGCAAGATTAATTGCGTAAGTCGTATTCAGTGTAAATACGACATTTTCCGGCTTATCTGAGCCAAAGAACCTTGCAATTTCTTCTCTGCATTCGTATATTTTTTCGGCCGCTTTCAGCGAAAGAGGATGTCCGCTTCTGCCGGCATTGCCGCAATATTCATTTATACATTTTACAATCTCTTTTGAAACGCAATCAGGCTTTGGAAAGGTTGTTGCCGCGTTATCAAGATAAATCATCGTTTTTTGCCCCGTATCTGATTCTTTGTGTCTCTAAAATTTTTCTTATATTGCTGTCATAGCCGCAGTTGAATTCAATACCGTAAACACAGCCGCTTCTTCCATTTGCAGATGAAAGTTTAACCGTTTTAACAGGAATTGAGTATGCATTTAACACGCTTACGGCTTTCATAGATTGAGTTACGGAGCCAATTGTTAAAATACAGTTTGACATTTAATTGCTCCTAATATATATTGCCCGCATTAATATTTTATGAAAATTAAAAATAATAGTATATATCATTAAATAAAATCGAGAAAAAATTGTTTATAATATTGAAAAAATGTGGCGTATGGTGTATAATGACTATAACTGATTTCATTATAGGAGTGCCTATGCGAGTTGTTGTCCTTGCATCTGCCGGATACGCATCAAATTCATACCTGATTATCGATGATGAAAGTAAAAACTTCGCCGTTGTCGATCCAAGCGTGGATACTTCCGCCGCCGATGCTTATTTACGCGATGGATATGTGCTTAAGTACGTTTTGCTTACTCACGGTCATTTTGATCACATTTTTTACGTTGATGAATGGCGTGCGCTTGGCGGAAAGGTGTGCATACACAGCGGAGATGCTGAGTTTTTAGGCGATGCCTCAAAGTCCCTGTATCTACAGTTTTTCGCGCGCGATACCCGCCATAAAGATGCCGATATTATTCTTCGCGACAAAAGTACACTTACACTTGGCGATAATGTCATTAGCGTTATGAGCACTCCCGGACATACTCAGGGAAGTATATGCTATTTGTTCGGCGATACTATGATTAGCGGCGACACACTTTTTGCAGGCTCCATAGGCCGCACGGATTTGTACGGTTCGAGCGTTTCTGATATGCGAGAAACTATTGAAAAACTGAGTGCTTTAGACAAAGATTATACTGTTTACCCCGGCCACGGGGATAAGACCGCGCTGTTTTATGAGAAAAAACACGGATATTTACACGAGTAACGGAGAAAATTATGGATTTTAATCACCTTGCGGAACTTCTGTTTCCTAACGTAACCGAAACGCCCGATAATGTAGAGGCAAGATTCCCAAGTCGCAACCTTCCCGAAGGGGCGATAGTTTCGAGAATGGCGCCAAGCCCGACAGGCTTTGTGCATCTTGGAAACCTTGTTCAAGGTCTTACTTCTGAGCGTTTGACACACCAGTCTGGCGGAGTACTCTTTTTGCGTGTTGAGGATACAGACGCAAAGAGAGAGGTCGCGGGTGCTGTGGAGATTCTTATTGACTCTCTTAAGCATTACAATATTTGTTTTGATGAAGGAGCTACCAAGGACGGCGATAACGGAGCATACGGCCCGTACCGTCAGCGCCAGCGTAAAGACATATACCACGTTTTTGCGAAAAAGCTTGTCAGCGAGGGTAAAGCATATCCTTGCTTCTGTACCGAGGAAGAGCTTGCTGCTATTCATGAAGCGCAGGAGAAAGAAAAGGCTAACTTTGGTTACTATGGCAAGTGGGCAAAGTACCGCGATGCTTCGATTGAAACGATTACTGCGAATATCGAAAAAGGTATGCCATGGGTACTTCGTTTCCGCTCCGAGGGCAGTATTGAAAACAAGATAAAGTTTACCGACCTTATTAAAGGCAACCTTGAACTTACCGAAAATGATATTGACCACGTCCTGCTAAAGTCGGACGGTATTCCCACATATCATTTTGCGCACGCAGTAGATGACCACTTTATGCATACTACTCACGTTGTACGTGGAGATGAATGGCTGCCTACGCTTCCTTTCCATCTTCAGCTTTTCCGCGCGCTTGAGTGGAGGGCACCAAAGTATCTGCATATTGGACCTCTTATGAAGATGGACGGAGAGTCGAAGCGTAAGCTTTCCAAGCGCAAGGATCCAGAGCTTGCATTGACCTTCTATCAGGAGCTTGGTTATCCTGTGGAAGCTGTTTATGAATATATTCTGACAGTTCTTAACTCAAACTACGAGGACTGGAGACGTGCAAATCCGTATGCAAGTACTGATGAGTTTAAATTCTCGTACAAAAAGATGAATCCGGCAGGCTCACTGTTTGACGAAGACAAGCTTCGTGACGTTTCAAAGGATGTTATATCCAAGATGACCGCTGAGCGCGTTTACGAGCTTGCGGTTGCATGGGCCAAGCAGTATGATGCTGATTTTTACGAAAAGCTCAGCGCCGATGCAGAATATGCAAAAGCAATTCTCGCTATTGGCCGCGGTGGTAAAAAGCCGAGAAAAGACTTTGCCGTTTGGAGCGAGCTTCGCGAGTATATGGCATTCTTCTATGATGGCTATTTCAAGGTTGAAGCGGAATTTCCTTCCTTCGATAAGGCTGATATAAACGGTATACTTATGGACTATACCGAGATATATGATGAAACAGACGACCAGAATGTCTGGTTTGATAAAATAAAGGCTCTTGCTGAGAAGTACGGTTTTTGTCCGGATACCAAGCAGTATAAGGCAGATCCCGACAGTTATAAAGGTCACGTCGGAGATGTAAGTATGATATTGCGCGTGGCAGTTACCGGAAGACAGAACTCTCCTGATATGTTTGAGGTTATGCGAATTCTCGGCAAAGAAAAGGTTTGCACAAGACTTACCGGGGCGGCAAATGTATAAAGGAGAGTTTATGGAAGAAGTAAAAACTAATTTTCTCGAGGAAATCGTTGAGAGAGACCTCGAGGCAAATCCAAGTCTCAAAATCCATACCCGTTTTCCACCTGAGCCTAACGGATATCTTCATATCGGAAGTGCAAAGGCGATATGGATAAATTCTACGATTGCTAAAAAATACGGCGGCAAATTCAATCTTCGTTATGATGATACCAATCCCGCAAAAGAAGATAATGAGTATGTTGAATCCATTTATGAGGATTTGATGTGGCTGGGCGCTGAGCCTACTGGTGGCATTTTTTACGGTTCCGATTATTTTGATAAGTGCTATGAATACGCAGTAAAACTTATCAAGGATGGAAAGGCTTATGTATGTGACCTTTCACCTGAGGAAATGCGTGAATACAGAGGTACACTTACAAAGCCAGGCAAAAACAGTCCTTGGAGAGACAGAAGCGTAGAAGAAAATCTTGACCTCTTTGAAAGAATGAAAAGCGGCGAGTTCGAGGACGGAACGCATACACTCCGTGCTAAAATCGATATGGCATCGCCCAATATAAATATGCGCGATCCTGCGATCTACCGAATTGTTCATTCCTCTCATCACCGACAGGGTGACAAATGGTGTGTTTATCCCTTGTATGACTATGCACATCCTATACAGGACGCAATTGAGGGAATTACACATTCGCTCTGCTCGCTTGAATTTGAAAATCACCGTCCGCTTTACGAGTGGGTAGTTGAAAATATCGGTTTTGAGCCTAAGCCCAAACAGCGCGAGTTTGCAAGACTTAATGTAACCTATACAGTTATGAGTAAGCGTTATCTCCGTCAGCTTGTGGAAACCTCCTTGGTTGACGGCTGGGATGATCCGAGAATGCCTA
>JAZSKM010000112.1:0-13052 GCA_045534835.1 Eubacteriales bacterium
GAATCGAACCCCCGTTACCGCCGTGAAAGGGCGGTGTCTTGACCGCTTGACCAACGGGCCGATGGTAGCGGAAGTTGGACTTGAACCCACGACCTATCGGGTATGAACCGATTGCTCTAGCCAGCTGAGCTATTCCGCCATTGCAGTGCCGTTTGGCACCAGCGAGAATTAGTATAACACAAGAACGCCGCTTTGTCAACATCTTTTTTCAAAAAGATGTAAAATTATTAAAGCGGGAGCGTTCTTTCTTAAAAAGAAAAAACCAAAGAAAACTATTATCAAAAATCGTGTCTTCCGCCACAATATATTCCGTTGCTCTCAAATATACATACTATCTCCTCAACAACATCAAAATCAGTATAACTTGTATTGCAGACGGCATTCCTTATTTTGGATAAAACTAATATTGCAGCGGTATCAGCAATTTCATTGGCTTCTATTTCAAAATCTGCCAGTTTATCATTTATAAAATCTTCAATATACCCCTTTAGTAATTCAAGTTTAATATTCATAATATGCCTCCATACATTTTTTATTTCCATTATAGCAAATATGCATTGCAAATGCAATGCATATTTTTATTTAAAGTTGCACTACACTATAAGCAAGACATATGTATTGCGAGGTTATATTATGGGCAAGTTCAAAATTCCTTCTGTTCCGCCTACAACCAACAAAACTATTCGTTTTCCCAACGACATTATCGACGAAGTCGAAAAGGCTATACAAGGCAAGGATTGCACTTTCTCGGCTTTTGTTATTGCCGCAGTGCGTGCGGCTTTAGACGATATAGGCGTATAAAAATGCTTCCCTTTCGGGAAGCATTTTTTATTTATATCTTTCCTTCGATTTCGTCTACGCCGCGCTTGAATACCGACCAATCATCTGTAGCGCGGAGAGTTTCCATACGGAATGCGCAAGGCCACATAACAAGCCACTCTGAGGGATTGAAAGGAGGAATCGTGGGACGTCCCCAACGAGTCTGGAACACTGCCTCATCCTGCGAGCCTGCAGGACGGACCTTGCCGCGGATACAAAGCGTACCGTCCGAAATAAGCTGAGAAGCCGCGCACCAGATAGCGGTTCCGCGCTCCTGCCACTGCTTTTTACCCGTTATGTCGTAGAGCCTTAAGAAACTGCGTACATCGCGCAAGCAGTACTGGTCAACAGCATTGTGTCCCGTAGACACGGCGGTAATACCGAGCGTATCGTAACCAATCTTCGCAAGAGTGGTTTCTGCAGGGTACTTCGCGGTATAGTGCATCATCCAAGTGCTTATGTACCACGCAACATCTTCTGCGCAGGTCACATACCTATCATCCTTTGTTACATCGTAAAGAGCGAGCGCTGACTCAAGCAGAGGGCTTGAAGATTCCTTATCTATACAGTAGGTGTCAAGTGCGCCTGCAGTTGTAAAACCGTTATCCGCAAGCTCTTTATAATAACAGTCAAACGCCTTTATAGCGCTGTCGAGGTACTTTTTATCGTTTGTGCGCTTATATGCTTCAAGCACTGCGGGAATCAGGAACGCACCTATTGTACCACTTTGCTGACGGACAGTACCGTCCTTGTTCCAGCTCTTTGCGAACTCGCCGCTTTCAAGCTGGCGGGATACCACAAAGTTGACCATACCCATAGCATAGTCTATATACTCAGGGCGAGGTGTGCCGCACTTCTCCATAAGGTCTGCCGCGAGAAAATACTGCACCGCGCCCTGTCCGAGATTGCAGGCATCAACAGGTATCTCTCTTGTCTGGTCTATCGGTGCGCCGTCAAATTTTATCTGTACAAGTCCCTCGACACCATCAAGTTTAGTATACTTTGGCCAAGCATCAAGGCACATTGATGCCTTTTGGTAGGCATCCTCGTCACCGCTACGGAGATATTCATAAAGCAGGGTGTTAGATGCGGATGCGCTCTGTCCTACCCACCCCATCTCATACTTGATCTGGTCGCGCTTTGCATAAAAACAGGTGGAATTGTACCACTGAAGTCCGCGATTGAATGCAACAAAGCCATCCTTCTCCTTAGTCCAGAGCGACTTCATAAACGCGATGCTATAGCGCCACATATCCTCGGGCTGCATAGGAGCAGGAAGCTTGTGGCCGTAATAGCGCCAGGCAAAATCAAGAAGAGTACGCACCTGATGACGTCTAAGCACTACGGGGAAAGCCACAATAATACCCTCAAAGGTATCGCGCAGCTCCATCGTACCCATATACGCCTCTTTCCACTCGTGTCTGCCGAGCATCTTAGGTCCTGCCTGCTCAGGCCATACGAGCGCGTGGCGCTCCATACCGCTCTCAACCTTATACAGTGAGCAGCTCGGCGTGTCATCCTGCACAGCCATAAGGGCAACGCCAAAGGCGTTTTCCATCTCGGTGTATGTGCAGGCAGGAATCATAACTCGATGCCATTCGTAGGTCCAAGGAGTTCCCTCAAAGCTGTCCCCGACATACTCCTCGCTGTCACCCCAGCCGTTGCCGTTATAGTTGACAGCAGGCACCATAGTATATTTAGGCTCGCTTGCGGTATCAAACTCAAGGCGCATATTATCTGTAGGCGCATTAAGCTTTCTTGTCCATTTGAAAGCACCGTCCTCAATCTTCTCAAACGTATCCGTGGCATCATCGCGTGCCGCGATAGTCAGAAGAACAGTAGTGCCGTTTGTAAGTTCATAGACCTTTCCGTTTTGTTTAAATGCGAAATTTTTCATAAAATCCCTCATTGTTTTTCTTCACTGCAATTTTACCTTATTACGCCGCCTTTTTCAAGAGTGTAAAAAATTCCTTCCGAAAATTCGGAAGGAATTTTTGTAATGTTTAGCCTACGATACCCGAGCGCTCTATACCCTGAACAAGGTACTTCTGACAGAAGAGGTAAAGAATAACGAGAGGCAGAATAATCATAATTCCGCAGGTGTTATTGATTGCCGAATAGTAGAGGCTCTGGCCGGCATAGGTAGTCTCAAGAGACTTAGGTATGTCAACGATATCAGGCATAAGGGTAATCTTGTTAGTAGCGATGAACATATTGGTATAGAAGTCATCGGTCCACTGCCAAGAGAACGAGAACAGGAAGATGGTGATCATCATCGGTACGGAAAGAGGAATAATGATCTGGAGGAAGGTACGCAGAGTACCTGAACCGTCAATATACGCACTTTCCTCAAGCTCGTCGGGTACGCCGCGGAAGAACTGTCGCATCATAAAGATGTAAAGACCGTTCTTGAACGCAAGGCCGGTAGCAGAAAGAACTACCAAAGGCCAGTATGTACCTGTAAGCTGAATAGACTTACCCGCAATGAGGTCAAAAAGACCTGAATAACCGATAGGATCCAGAATTCCGAACAGCTTGACAATGTCAAAATAACGGAACTCCATAAACATCGAAAGGTATACGGTACCGTGAGGGATTACCATTGTGAGAATAACCGCGCCCATAATGAGCGAATTACCCTTGAACTTAAACTTTGCAAGACCGTAGCCTACAAGGCAGGATACAAATGTCTGTAAAACAGCCGAAAGAAGCGAAAGAGTAAGCGTATTGAAGAATGCCGAAATATAGTCATTCTCAAGGAATACCGCCTTGTACTGATCGAAAGAAGGATATCTCGGGATCAGCATTACGGTTACGTCAATGAAGTCGTCAGGGCTCATAAACGATGCCGCAATCTTGGCAAAGAACGGATAAAGCACTATGTAAGAAACGCCGAGAAGAATAACAAAGCGGAAGAGATACCATACAATATTTGAATAGAAAGCAGCGTTAAGGAACTTAGCCTTAAGTCTTTCCTTAAGAGGAGTACGGTCAAATTCTACGCGAATCTTGTTTTTTGTTTCTTTTTTAACAGCAGGTTGTGAATTCATTCTTTACTCCTCCTTTCTCAGTCTCTTCTCTGGTAGAATACGAATGCAGACATAATGCCCGAAACAGCAGCGAGGATAAGGATAACTACAAGGAAGTACATCCAAGCCATCGCGGAGCTGAGTACGTTACCGTCAGGCTGTGAGTATACGCTGTCGATGAGTCGCATTACCGAGTTCGACTCGGAAGTAAACGCATCGATAATAGTATACACCGCATTAACCAGAATCATAGGACTTATCATCGGGAAGGTTATCTTCCAGAAGGTTTCCCAAGCAGTTGCACCGTCCATACGGCAGGACTCGTAAATCGCAGGAGAAATAGACTGAAGACCTGCAAGGAAGATAAGAATCTGTACGCCCGAACGGTTAACGATTGACGAAATACTGTCAACCGCGTTTGCGACATACTCAACAAGTCCCGTACCGACCTTCATATTAGCGAACAGCGCCTCAAGGTCGATAGCTGCGGAAAGCTGTGCGGCAGCACTCTGTCCGGTACCGTCATCAATACCGCCCGAAGACGAGTCCATAAAGCCCATAAGGTTGTGGCTTGCACTGATAGACTCGATAAGACCGGTAGAAAGAATAACGGGAACGAACAAAATCGCACGGAATGCCGCTCTACCTGCTATTTTGTCATTAAGCAGAACTGCGATAAAGAGCGAGAAGATAACTATTGAAGGAACCTCAAGCACAAGCTGCTGAATACCCGACACAAGTGTCTTTACATAGTCAGCATTCTCAAAAAGTGCCTTCTGATAGTTATTGAAGCCTACAAAGGTCAGAGTAAATCCGCCTGTACGCACAGGGTCGATTTCGTGAAAGCTGAACTTTATAGAGTCGAAAACAATCGGAATATAAATAAGTATAAATCCGATAAGGAAAGGTGCTACGAAGAACCAGCCGGCATTAGCCTTGCGCTTATCAAGCGAAGCCGGTCTCTTTGACTTCTTGGGGGAAGCTACATTTACACTATTATTCATTTATTCTTCCCTCCTTACTTAATTCTCACATATCCGTAGCCGTCAACCTTATAGGAAACGCCGTCAACTACAGTAGTGATGTCAAAGTTGTTATAGTTGAGAATGAAGGATGCGCCATTCTCATAGGTTACAAGCACGATAAGATTATCGTCGGATGTGTACTTGGTGTACTGGTATCCTTCAGTCTCCTTAGTCGGCTCTTCCTGAGTTACAGGAACGATTTTTTCACCCGCGCCGATTTCGCCTGCGAGATACTGCTCACGCATTGCGGCGATTGCCTGCTGCCTGCCCTTTTCAGTGGCGGCAAGTTCATCTGCGGCCTTCTGCTCCTTGGCAGCTACTCTGTCTGCTTCAATTTCTTCGGCGGATGCAACACGTTCACCGATAAGGAACTCGTGACCTACGATAAGCGAGGTCTGAAGCTCTGCAAGCAGATCGTTAAGCTCGTGATAACGCTCTACAAGCTCTTCCTTCCAGATGTCGTAACGTACCGAATAGTACTTGCTGAGCTCATAGTCCTCTTTAAGATACTCGGTATTGTCATACGAGAGGATGAAATAAATACCTGTGCCGTTCTCGATAGCCTTGAGGATCTCGTAGTCGATATCGCCTGCCATATTGATAGGTGTGCCGGCAAACTCTACACAGCCGTGAAGTACAACGCCCATAAAGGGTACAGAAGCACTTGCATAAAGTGAGCGGCTGCTTTCAAGAGAAACGTTAAGCATCTTATCAACATAAGACCACGAATAAGCATTGGGGCTTTCACTCATTACGCTGCCGACGTCATTCTTGATAGTTTCAAAAAGCTCGACAATAAGCTCTCTTGAGTCCGCACGGTTGTACGGATCATCCTCGTCAAAGTCAGAGTTAAGAGTGTTTGCAAGAGTGGAAACAGAGATTGCGGGATTTGCAGTTTTCAGATACTTCGAAGCAAGTCCGCCATAGAAGTTAGAGAGCGAAGCGGGAGATACGCAAAGTGTGAAGTAGGATACATACTCCTGAAGAGAAGCATCATACTCACGAAGGCTTGAATAACGGTTGTCAATAGTCTTTACAATGTCCTTGCTAAGGCTGAGTCCGTCAAAGGAGCCCTGATTGTGAACATAGGTAAAGTCAAAGTCGGGATATACGCCAAAGCCCTTTTCAGCCGAAGCCTCAATAAGAGCCGCATAGCCCTTCGCGCCGCCTACAGACTTTTCCCACTTAAGCTTTGCGGGAACGGTGTAATGGAGACCGCCGTTTGCGTAACCGGTGAGCTTGAAGTCAATGTTTTCAATGCCCTCTGCCAAAAGCTCATCATAGATGGTTTCGATATTTTCAAATGAAGTGAGGGCCTTTGAAACGGTAGTAGGAACAGAGAGAACCTTCTCGATAGTATCGGTAGAACCGAAGGTTTCGATGTAAAGCGGAATCTGCTCTCCTACATCACCGTCATCAAGACGGGTGAGAGTACCGTTTCCAACAAGGTAATCGCGGTAAGCCTCTGCCATACCCATCCAGTTAGTGTCATAATACTCATCAATGCCCTTTTCCTCTGCAATAGTGTCATCGGTGAGCATAATGTATCTGAATTTATAGTTGCCTACATACTTACGGCTGGAAACGACCTCAATTTCACTTGAAGAGCCAACCGAAATAGAATCGGAAAGAACGTAAGTGTCCTTAGGTCTTGGGTTAACGGAAACCTGTACGCTATTAAAGCTGTGGAGCTGATTTTCGTGCTTTGCGCTGATTCTCGCAAGCTCGGCCCCCTCTTCAATAATTGCGAAGAAGCCGCGGTCCTCGTTTATACGGACCGACTCCTGAACAACAACAGTTGTTTCGACAGTTTCCTCTATCTCTTCTCCGGTTTCGGGATCAACGGTAATAACTGTTTCTGTATACGGCTTTTCAACGTCTACCTTTACAGTCTTCTGACGGGTCTCGACAAGACCGAATACAGGCATACGCATTACATCCTGATTGGGAGAGCCATCAAGAGTCTGGTATGCAAAGTCGGTACCGTAAACGGGACCTGCTATCGTTGAGTTTCTATCAGGGAAAGCGCCGAACTCCATAAGAGCGCCGCTACCGTCCGGAACAAAGGTATAACCGGTATTAAGCGCATTGCCCGCACCGATAAAGGGAAGAAGTGTAATTCCCTCAAGGGTGTAAAGAGTTTCGTCAAAGCGGATACCGTTTGCAGGAAGAGTAACAGTAAGACCGTCCTTGTCAAGCTTATACTCAAGAGACATACGGAATACGGGGGTACTGAGTGCAGTAGCCTCATACTGAGTAATCTCGTGGTCATAGTTCATCTGCTCGTAGGTATAATCGGGAGCATAGGTCTTGATGATATTCTCCATTACGCCGAGCTCACGGTTATTGATGTCCTCGGTAAGAACGTAAATAGCCATAGTAGCAGTTGCGGGGTAATTGTAAAGCATCTCATCCTTTGCGGCCTGGGGGAGATCCTCGTCAAACGGATCCTTGAGTTCGTAGAAAGCCGCTATCTTCTGATAATAGAAGTTAGAGTCAATATGATCAAGAATTTCGGAATGCAGACGTTCCTTAGAAATCTGACGGGGAACGAGATAGTTTGCATTTGCACGGCCGATGGTGTACTCGACGCGCACACCGTCTTTAATGTCTTTAATAATAATCTGACCAAGGGCTGCCGCATGCTCGTAAGAGGAATACTCCTTAGCAGTACCGTTTTCGGTATAGTTGATAAGTATCTGTGAAAGAAGCTTATTCTTTGTTGCCTCGGTACCCTTGGAAGTAGCCGCATCGTAGGGGTTTGTAAAGAGAGTCTGACCGGTTGCCTTGTTTATAACTGCAACCTCGGCGGTGTTAGGCTCAATATAAAGCTCATAGCCGTAAAGATCAAGCTTCTTCTCCATTGTAGCAAGCTTCTCTTCTTCGGTGAGGAAAACCTTGGTGGTGTAGTCCATAAAGCCCGTTTCGGGATCTATCTCTCCACCCTCGGCATCTGATGTGCCCTCGGTTTCCTCTGCCGCAGTAGTTTTCTCAGGAGCAGCAGAGTCCTCCTCTGTTGCAAGTACTGTAAAAGCAAGCGCACATATCATAAGGAGTGCAAGTAAAACAGATATTATTTTTTTCATAACGTTAAAGTACACTCCTTTCTTACATTCTGTACTGCAGCTCTACAACAATATTGGTAACGAAGGATACCATATTGCCGATAAGGCTGGTAAAGAGAATTCCGATAAACATTACCACTGCCATACCAACTATGGTAGCGATAGTCATAATAAGGTTCTTTCCGAGTGAGTAGTCGTGAGTAACCTGTGCGCCGAAGAAAATCAGCATAAAGGTCCATACGTAACCGATGTTTACAAGAAGAGTAATGATACCGGTCTCGCTTGCGAGTACTACATTCGAGAAAAGAGTTGCGGGGATAAGAGTGAGTATCATCGGGAAAAGCGCATAACAGGTTGCAATATACACATCCTTAAGGCTTCCCTCGCCCTCAAACAGAGTGGTAAGACACCAGTTTGCAACTACCCAGAGTGCAAGAGGAACGATTACCGAGCCTGCCTGAGCAAATATGGTCGAATACTCATTAGTGGGGTTGAGAACATAGCCGCGTCCGATTGAGTTATAATAGAAGGAAAGAATTGCAATCGCCAAAATCGTGGTTGCAGCGCGTACAGAGCCGCGCTTTTCGTGCTTCAAGTCCCAGAAACCGTCAAACGGATGGAAGATGAGGTGGAAAGCATAGAGAAGCTCCTGCCAATAGGTCTTTCGGCCTACCTTAAGCGCAGTTTCCTTGTTAACTCTCTTATAATACTTTGAAAACCTTGTCCAAAGGAATATAAATACAATTACAGCTATAGGAATAAGCAAAAAGTACTTTTCCATCCACTGCTTGCGGACCTCCTGAAAAGCCGCGGAGTAGTTAGATGTGTCGTATGCCGACTGATAGTACTCCATAGCCTCGGTATATTGACCGGCATTGTAGTAGGAACGGCCGATACCGATATAAGCAAGGTCGAAGTTGGAGTTTCGTTTGAGAATTTCCTGCCAGTAGTAAATAGCCTGGTCAAACTTACGGTCATTCTCGTTTGCAAGTGCGGAAATAAGGATATCGCCGTACTCGGTGCGCTTATACACGGTGAAAAGGTCATCGCTCTTGTCTAAGAGGAGCATCTTGTCGCCCTGATAAGCTACAGCCTCAATGCTTGTAAGGTTACCGAGCTGACCGCCCTTGTCACCGAAAGCGAAGAGGAGGTTTCCATTGTCATCGTAGGTGTATACCTTCTGACGTTTTTCATCAATTATGGACCAAGTCTTTTCAGGACCTACGGCAACGTCAATAATTCTTGAAACGGTATCTCTGGTTACGTTAACCTCACCCGAAGGGGAGAAGTAACCAAGGCGCTTCATAATCTCGTCGCCCGCCGCATTCAGCTTTCTTACAGGCGAATACTTAGCAGCCTTCGTGCGAAGCTGATTGTACTGATTAGCAGCAGTATTTGAAGAAGAGGTTACATAGATAAATCCGTCAGGGTCAACGCAGATGTTGTTGTACTCGGTAGGAATATACTGTGCGCTCTGCTGGCGCTGCTCTTTTGTCTGGAAGCCTCTCCAAATAACATCCCAGAGGCTGTATGTAACCTCCTGTGCACCTATAAATCCGGTAAACTCGCCGTCGCTTGTAAGAACGACAACGCCCTGATAAGTGGTGGAGGAGATAACATAGATTCTGTCATACTGGTCAACAGCAACGGCTACGGGCTTGTAAATAGAGTCCTCGCCGAAAAGTGCGCTGGTGGGCTTCGCAAGAATTTTCTCAAAGTTACCCTCGCGGTCAAATACTACCAAACGGTTAGCATCAGTATCACAGACATAAATCTGCTTGTCATTTGCAAACACGCCGGAGGGCTTGTTAAATCCGTCCGGAATACCCTGATCGTTGATGAACTCATCAAGGTAGAAAGAAAGCTTATAGTTCTGATCAAGGACTATTACACGATTGTTTCCTGCATCTACAATGTAAACATTGCCGTCGCAGTCAACGAACAGGTCTCTCGGATCGTCAAGCTTTACATCAAGGCCCATATAGCTTGAATCAACGTTCATTATGGGCGAATATGCCGTGGGGGAAATACGCGGTGTACCGTCTTTAGCGTACGTGTAGGTTGCGTAAGGCTCAATCGCCATCGCAAGAGGAGAGAGCGCAAACATAAGCGCAAACAGACAGAGAAGTATTTTAGTTATTTTATTCATATATATACCTCCCTTAGTCTTTCATACCGCTCGAGCCCATCGTCTCAATGACGTTGCTCTGGCAGATAACGAATACGGTGATAGGAACTATCATCATAATAACCGTTGCCGCGGCGCCGACACCGGCACGCGCGATACCGCCGGTTACTATCTGGTTTATCGCGTAGTTGAATGTCTTAAGCTGCTCACTGTAGATGTAAATGGAGTTGCCGGCATTCCAAAGGCCCTTGAAGGACTCGATCATAAGGGTAAGCCAAGCAGGCTTAACCATTGGCATTGCGATAATCCAGAAGGTCTTGAACTCGCTCGAACCGTCAAGTCTTGCACTCTCAAGAACCTCGTTTGATACACCGGTTTCCATAAACTGCTTCATAAGGTAAAGTCCCATAGAAGTACAGAACGCAGGAATGATGATAGCAAGATACGAGTCAAGCCAGCGAAGCGTACTCATAGTAAGGAAGTTCGCAATGGCAGTAACCGTCTGATGGAACATAAGCGATGTTACAACAAGCTGGAAGAAGAACTTGCGTCCGGGGAAGTTAAGCTTTGCAAGTGCATATGCCGCCATCGAGGACAAGAGCAGGTTACCGAATGTACCGGTTACCGAAATAAATACGGTGTTGAATATGTAACGTGAAAAAGGCACATAGTTGTCACTCATGAGGGTGAACAGGTCGCCGAAGTTTGAAAGCGTAGGACTCTCAACATAGAAACGAGGCGGGAACATCCAGAGCTCGTCAAGAGGCTTGAGAGACTGCATAATTACATAGTACATCGGCAGGAACATAAAGGTTCCCATTAATACAAGGAAAAGATTAATGCCGAAGTCTCCACCGCCGCTACGGCTGAGGACAACTTTATGTGAACGTGTTCTTAATTTAGCCATATTACTGTCCTATCTTCGATAATCCTTTCTTTATTAATGTGTTCGCAGTTATCATTATTACGAAGAGTATAACTGCTATTGCTGATGCATAACCCATCTCGTAACGCTGTCCGCCGTAGTCATCAAGATGGTGCATTATGGTATGCGCCGCATAGTCAACAGACGGGAATCCGCAGAGTGCGGTAACGATACCTCCAAAGCCGAAGGACTGTGTGATTGAAAGCACCGCACCGAACATAAGCTGGGGACGCATATAAGGAAGGGTTATGTACCAGAACTCCTGCCAACGGTTCTTTACACCGTCAACAGCACCTGCTTCGTACAGGTGGCGCGGTACGTTCTGCAAGCCTGCGATGAACGAAAGGAAAGCGGTACCGAGCGATGTCCAGAGAGCAACTACGATACAAAGTGGCATAACGTAGTCTGCATCCTGAAACCAAAGAACTGCATCGTCTATGACACCCATATTAAGAAGCGTACCGTTTACCCAACCGTAGGAGTCAGAACTGAAAAGTGTCTGCCATACAAGGTAAACAGAGCCCGAAATAGAAGGAGCATAGAATATAAGGGTTACTACCGAACGAAGCTTTGGACCAAGCTCGTTGATAAACCAAGCGATAAGAAGCGACAGAATGTAGGATACAGGACCGGTAATACACGCAAAGATAAGCGTGTTCTGCGCAGCGAGCATAAATACATCGTCGTCAAGGAAAAGACGGATATAGTTGCTGAGACCGAGGAAGTTCGGCATCTCCAGCATATTGAAGTCTGTAAAGCTAAGCGTAATAGACAAGAGCACAGGCCATACAGTGAAGATGAAGAAGAGGAGCATAAAGGGGGCGATGAATACATACGCAACCTTGTTCTTCTTGATCTCTTTCCAAGTCCACTGCCACTTGGTCATGTCTTTTTGGTTTATCGGACGCTTTGCTGCCGTTTTATTTGACATGAATTTTCTCTCCTTATTATATTGTCGTGAGGTAATTTACAAACGTCCGCTGACTAATTGCCGTTTTCGGCGAGCCAAGCCTGCATCTCTTCATACACCTCGGGGGAAGTCTCGTAAGTCTTGCCCGCCTCGAGGGTGGGAAGATCAAATTCTTCACGCTTACGTGTGATTTCTTTATTGATAGTCGTTACGTAACTCTGAAGCTCGGTAACAGGGTCCGCACCGTCGTTTACAACCGAAAGCTGAGCAAAGTTGAGGTAACGTGCAAAGATATATGCGCCGGGGTAGTTCTGAATTGCGGAAAGGTTGTTAAACTGATCGGAGAGTGCCTCGTACTCGCTTGTAGTCCAAGGCATCGAAGCAATAGCTTCTCTATTTGCGGCGTTGTACTTAGCCGCCTGACCGATGGTTGTTACAAGGTCACTGCCGTATGCCGCCTGAGCCTCATGGCCGCAGTACCAACGGATGAACTCCCATGTGCTGTCACGGTCTTTAGTGCCGTGAAGCATAATGGTTGCCGCAACCACGTTTACCGCGTTATAGTTGATAGTGCCGTCCTCGCGTACAGTACCGGGCAGCGGAACCATCTCCCAAAGGCCATTAATTTCGGTTGCGAATACGGTAAGCTGGTTGTAGGTAGAGCAGTAGTCGATAATAAGAATCGGCATCTCACCCGTTCTGAAACGGTTTGCAGCATCAAATGTGTACGGGAATGAATAGTCGGTGTAGAATCTCGTGTACTTTTCAAAAGCCTCAAGTGCTACGTTGGAATCAAGTCCGCAGCGGAGACCGTCATCAGCAAATCTGTCGCCGCCCATCTGGTAAAGGAAGATGTCGTATTCCTTGGTAAGACCGATAGACATATTGTTTGCCTGAAGTACGGGGAGCATTGCAAGCAGGTCATCCCAGGTCTTGGGAATCTCAAGACCGAGGTCGGCAAGAATGTCGATACGTACAAACATCATTGCAAACGAAACTCGCTCAGGCATACCGTAAACTGTGCCGTAAAGACTTACGGGAAGTACGGTTGACTCGTGGAATTCGGAAATCGCCTCATCAAAGCCTTCAAAGTCATTGAGAGGAAGAACCGCACTACGGATTGCGTAGTTGATAACGTCAACACCCTGTGC
>JAZSKM010000065.1:0-2083 GCA_045534835.1 Eubacteriales bacterium
CAGGAAAGTTTCTTGCATACAAGGGACTTACCGAGGACCTTCAGGTTTCCTGGCTCCCCTCTTACGGTCCCGAAATGCGTGGCGGCACTGCAAACTGCAGTGTAATCCTTTCGGATACCCCCGTAGGCTCACCTATCATTACCACTCCCGACGTGCTTGTTGCAATGAACCTGCCCTCGCTCCAGAGATATATTGACAGTGTTGTAAGCGGCGGTCAGGTTTACGTTGACTCATCGCTTATCAGTGTAAAGGTTGAGCGTGACGATGTCGAGGTGTTCTATATCCCCGCAACGCAGATGGCTAAGGAAGCAGGCATTGCAACTCTTGCAAATATGATTATGATGGGACATCTTCTCGAGCATCACCCTGAACTTTCGTTTAACGGCACCGACAGCGTTGTTGAAAAGCTTGTTCCGCCCACTAAGGCGGCTTTGATTGAGCTTAATATGAAGGCACTGAACGCAGGAAAGGACTATGTCAAATGAGAGTAAAGTGCTTGCAGATGGATATGAAGCTTGCATCGCCCGATGAAAACTTCGCCCACGCCGAGGAGCTTATCAGCAAGGCGGCGGAAGATGCCGATGTGCTTGTGCTTCCCGAAACGTGGAATACGGGATTTTTCCCTAAAGAAAATTTAAAGTCCCTTTGCGACAATGATTGCAAGGCGGTTAAGGAGCGTATAGGCGCCCTTGCCGCACGTTACAAGGTAAATATTATCGCAGGCAGCGTGTCAAACCTGCGCGGAGGCAATGTGTATAACACCGCAACTGTTTTTGACCGAGAGGGAAAATGCATCGCAGAGTACGATAAAACGCACCTCTTCACACCTATGGGTGAGGATAACTTTTATACTGCGGGTGACCACCTTTGCCGTTTTGAAATTGACGGAGTTCGGTGCGGACTTATAATATGTTATGACATCCGTTTTCCCGAGCTTACGCGAAGCCTCACCGTCAAGGGACTTGATATGCTTTTCGTGGTTTCGCAGTGGCCGGCGGTACGCACATTCCACCTCCGCTCGCTCACGACCGCACGCGCTATTGAAAACCAGATGTTTGTTATATGCTGTAATTCCTGCGGCGTAGCAGGCGAAACGGTGTACGGAGGCAACTCTGCAGTTATCGACCCGTGGGGCGAAACTATTGCACTTGCCGGAGAGAGCGAGGAAGTGCTTTGTGCCGACTGCGATATGCAGATTTTAGAAAACATAAGAAAGACAATACCGGTTTTCCGCGACAGAAGACCGACACTTTATGAAATTTGAGAAAGAAGGAAATTACAATGAAATACGAAATTCCGGTAACCAGAACGACAAACCCCAAGGTTCGTCCCGAAGACGAGACCAAACTCGGCTTTGCAAAGTATTTTACCGACCATATGTTCGTTATGGAATATGACGAGGGCAAGGGCTGGCACTCCTACCGCGTTGAGCCGCACGCCCCCTTCCTTATCGAGCCTGCATCGGCTGTACTTCACTATGCACAGATGATGTTCGAGGGTATGAAGGCATACCGTAGACCTGACGGTTCTATTCAGCTCTTCCGCCCCGATATGAACCACGCACGTATGAAGAATACCTGCGAGCGTATGTGTATGCCGGAGGTTCCCTATGACCTCTTTATTGAGGCGCTTAAGGCCGTAATCGAGGCTGATAAGGACTGGATTCCTTTTGCAGCAGGCACCTCGCTTTACATTCGTCCCTTCCTTTTCGGTGATGAGGTTTCTTTCTCGGTACTCCCTGCACAGCATTACAAGTTTATGATTATACTCAGCCCCACCGGCTCCTACTATGCCGCAAATGACGGCGGTCTTACCACCACACGTATCTACGTTCAGGATAAGTATATCCGCGCAGCGCAGGGCGGTACCGGCTATGCAAAGGTTGGCGGCAACTACGGCGGCGGTATGCGCGCATCTCAGGATGCAATGAAGTATAACTGCAAGGACGTTCTCTGGCTTGATGCCAAGGAGCATAAGTATGTTGAGGAAATCGGTACTTCAAACGCATTCTTCAAAATCGGAGATGAAGTTATCACCGCTCCCCTTGACAGCGGCACAATTCTCCCCGGTATCACCCGTAACT
>JAZSKM010000068.1:0-3418 GCA_045534835.1 Eubacteriales bacterium
CTTAACCCTGCTTCTGCTTATGCTTGGGGTTTTCGCAAATAACCATTACTTTACCTTTTCTCTTGATGATTTTGCACTTTTCGCAAATCTTCTTTACGGAAGGCTTAACTTTCATTGTTTATCTTCCTTTCATAATGGTTAATTATTTTACACGCCAGGTAATGCGGCCCTTGGTGAGGTCATAAACAGAAACCTCAACAGTTACCTTATCACCGGGCAAAATACGGATATAATTCATACGAAGCTTTCCGGAAATATGAGCGTTAACTATATGTCCGTTGGGAAGCTGTACCTTGAAGTTGGCATTGGGCAGAGCCTCAACTACCACGCCTTCAAATTCCATTACATCATCTTTTGGCACTGTAAATTCCTCCTGTCAGCCGAACCTTCAAATTCGGTAATGAGCTTATAAAGTTCTTTATTGCTGCTCGGGATACTGAGTTTCTCCGAAGCAACAAACAACAAATGCTTAAGTCTCTTCTTTTTTGGCTTTTCAAGTGTCCTTAAATTTCCGTCGGCAACGAGCACAAACTCGGTGTCAATTACATCTACTACACAAAAAAGCCTTTTTCTGTCTCGCCCGCACTTAGAATATGCAAGCATTCCAACACAGTTTTTCATCATTTGATATCCGTAAGAAGTATCACGCCTTCATCGGTAATTGCAACAGTATTTTCGTAGTGAGCCGAAAGACTGCCGTCGGCGGTCTTTACAGTCCAGCCGTCGCTAAGCTCCTTTACGTCATAGCCGCCTGCATTTATCATAGGTTCAACGGCAATAACCATACCTGCGTAAATGCGTGCACCGCGACCCGCAGTGCCGAAATTCGGAACCTCGGGGGACTCGTGAAGCTCGTGTCCTATTCCATGGCCAACATACCTTTTGACAACACTGTAACCGTTCTTCGTAGCACAAGCCTCAACAGCCGCGCCGATGTCACCGATACGTGCACCGACAGTAGCCTGTGCTATGCCTAAGTAGAAGGACTCTTTCGTGACTTCTATAAGGCGTGCTGCCTCCTCGCTTATCTTCCCTACCGGAAAGGTGCGGGCTGCATCTCCGTGGTAGCCGTTAATAAAAGCTCCAACATCGACCTTTACAATGTCGCCCTCTTGCAAAATGCGTTTCTTTGAAGGGATACCGTGAATAACTTCATCGTTGATACTGATGCAAGCACTGCCGGGGAATCCGCCATATCCGAGGAAAGACGGTTTAGCACCGCTTTTCTCGATATGACTTCTTATCGCCCTGTCAACCTCAAAGGTTGAAATTCCGGGGCGAATTAGTTCCTCAGCCACGGCGAGAGCCTCGCCGGTTATTCTGCCTGCAACCTTCATAAGTTCAATCTGTGTTGCATTCTTGAGCTGAATCATCTGTTAAACTCCGATTGCCTTGAAAGTAAGTGCGGTAGTATCGTTAAGGTCCTCCTGACCGATAACGGTCTTCAAAATTCCCTTCTTTTCATAATACTTTTCAAGCGGCTCGGTCTCCTTATGATAAACACGAAGGCGGTCTGCGACTACCTCAGGGTCATCATCCTTACGGATGGAGAGCTTAGCTCCGCACTTATCGCAGTAATCCCCTTTAGCCGAAGGCTTGAACACTGTGTGGTAGGTTGCACCGCACTCAAGACAAGCACGTCTGCCACTCATACGCTCAACGATGGTTGCATCGTCAACAAAAATGTTAACGACAAGATCAATAGCAATGCCCATAGCATCAAGTGCCTCGGCCTGTGCTATTGTACGGGGAAAACCGTCAAGAATAAATCCGTTCTGACAATCTTTTTCCGCAAGACGTTCCTTGATGATGCCAATTACAACATCATCCGGAACGAGCTTTCCGGCCTCGATAAACGCCTTAGCTGCAAGGCCCATTTCTGTGCCTTCCTTAAGTGCTGCACGTATAATCGCACCGGTGGAAATTGTAGGAATATTGAGCTTGGCACTGACCTTTTCAGCCTGAGTGCCCTTGCCCGCGCCAGGTGCGCCTAAAAATATAATTTTCATAGCATACCTCAAGTTTAGGTTATCTTACTGAAGAAAACCTTTGTAATGGCGCATAGTCATCTGTGCCTCGATTTCTCTTGCAGTTTCTACTGCTACGCCGACAACGATAAGGAGCGAAGAGCCGCCGAATGCGATGCCTGCGAAGGTCTCGTAGGAGATTGCACTGAGAATCATCGGGAAAATCGCGATGAAGCCGAGGAAAATCGCACCAATCAGTGTGATTTTAGACAGAATCTTTGAAATATAATCAGAAGTGGGCTTACCGGGACGAATACCGGGGATAAAGCCACCGTTCTTCTTAAGGTTATTGGATACTTCAACAGGATTAAAGGAAATTGCAATATAGAAATATGCAAACGCAATAATGAGTGCGAAGTAGATAACCATATAAACCGGAGAGGTAGTTGCGGATATCGACTCGAAGAAGTGATATACCTTGTGACCAAAGCTTTCTCCGGCAGGCTCAGAGATAAACATCATAATGGTTGCGGGGAGAGAGCAGATAGAGGAAGCGAAAATGATAGGCATAACGCCGGTCATATTAAGCTTAATAGGAAGAACAGAAGACTGTCCACCCATCATCTTTCTGCCGACAACTCTCTTAGCATACTGAACGGGAATCTTTCTCTCACTCTCGGTAAGGAATACAACTACACCTACCATTGCAGCAAGACCTGCTACAACTACGAGGATGAAGAGAATGCCCCAGAGTATGCCGAGACCGCCGTTCTGCATCCAGCCGTAAGCGGTGTTCCACATAGAGGAAACCATAGCGGGAAGACGAGCGATGATGTTTGCAAAGAGGATGATGGAGATACCGTTGCCGATACCGAACTCATTGATCTTCTCTGCGAGCCACATTACGAGCGAAGCACCTGCACAGTAGCAAGCGATGATTACAAATGCAGCGAAGATACCGGTATTAGTAAGAATCTGATACTGGTTCTTAAGAAGCATATAGTAACCGAAGCTGGTGAGAAATGCGAGTGCTACAGTAGAATAACGGGTAATGTTGTTAATCTTCTTCTTACCCTCTTCGCCTTCCTTTGAAAGTCTTTCAAGGGCGGGAATAGCAATGGTAAGAAGCTGAATAATAATGGACGCATTGATGTAGGGCTGTACACCGAGTACAAACAGAGTTGCCTGAGAAAGTGCACCACCGGACATAATGTTCAGGTAATCAAAGATAGTACCCGAAGCCATTGTAGCACCGAGAAGGTTAGCATCCACGTAAGGCACGGGGGTTGCATCGCCTATACGGTACAAAAGAATGATGAAAAGTGTGAAAAGGAGCTTGTTTCTGAGTTCGGGAAGCTTAAATGCGTTCTTCATTCTCTGAAACATTTATACCACCTCGATCTTTCCACCTCCTGCTTCTATCTTTTCCTTGGCACTCGGCGAAAAGATTG
>JAZSKM010000059.1:0-3605 GCA_045534835.1 Eubacteriales bacterium
GGCATAGAAATATCAATGTCAGCACCAAGAGCTGCCGCAACAGGCTCTTCTATCAAATATGTTTTGCGTGCGCCTGCCTGATTTGCAGCATCAATAACAGCACGCTCTTCGACCTCGGTAATGCCGCTTGGTATGCATACCATCATCCTCGGCCAGAAAATAGTTCCTCCGCAAGCCTTGCTGAGAAAATGCCGCAGCATTTGCAAGGTAACCTCATAACGGCTGATAACTCCGTCACGCATAGGACGGACGACCTCAATATTAGGCGGCGTCCTTCCCTGCATCTGCTGTGCCTCTCTTCCGACGCAGATCACCTTGTCAGTAAGCTTATCTATTGCAACAACGGAGGGTTCTTCAAGAACTATCCCTTTTCCTTTTACATACACAAGCACCGTGGCAGTACCGAGATCAATACCAATATCTCGACTCATTTATATGTACATTCCTTTCGGCGCATAAAATAACAGAATAATTATACCACTAAACTATAACAAAATCAATCTTTTTTTGACTTATTCTTTTTATATGTATGACCCAAACTGCGGCATATAACATTTTCGGCTCCCGCTGAGTATAACATAGCCACACATTCACCCATTGTAGAGCCGCTTGTAACAACATCATCAATCAAAACGACCGTCTTCCCGCTTATGTCCGCCGCCTCTTTAAGAATATATGCTCCGCGCATATTTGCGGCGCGCTGATTATAGTTAAGCAATTTTTGTTCACTGCTGCGGTGGAAAGGGTTTCTGCGCAGCAAGGTCTTCATTTCAAGGCTTAAACTATCCGCATAGTATTTCGCCAGCGTTTTTGCGTGATCGTATCCGTATTTTTTGCGGTTTTTCACGGATCGCGGACAGTATGAAACTATCGTGTCTTTGCCCAGCATTTCACCGTCGATAGCCGCAAGCTCTGCGGCAATAAATTTTGCAAGCGGTTTGTTGCCACGCCTTTTTAGGCTATACACTATCCCGCGTATTACGTTATGTTCTCCGCTTGTTTTATAGAACACAAGTTTGCGGTAATCTGTACAGCCGCTGATGAGAAGCTTTTGTGGCTGACAAACGCATATTCTCGCCTCCATACCGCAAAAGTCGCAGTATTTCGCCTTAGCGTCCTCATATTTTTCAAAGCAGGACTTACATATTCCTTTTCCTGATTCATTCATACGGGAGTTGCAAACGGCACAGCGAGGAACATAAACAAGGTCAAGAATCTTCTTAATCACCTTTTGCATTTGCAGCCTCCAAGAGCAATTTCAGTCCAGTATATCTCACGGATACTTTCTCGTTTTCCACCATCTGCATAAGTGACGTCTCTTTTCCTACAAGAATAACCATTTCCTTAGCTCTGGTTCCAGCCGTATATAAAAGATTTCTCGTCATAAGCATCGGGTTAAAGTCTGCCACAGGCATAACCACAAACGGATATTCACTTCCCTGACTCTTATGCACAGTAATAGAATATGCAAGTTCAAGGTCATCAAGAAGGTCAAAGGCATATACGACCTCTCGCGAGTCAAAATCAATCGTCATATTGTTATGGCTAAAGGATATTTTGCGAATCACACCCATATCACCGTTATATATGCCGAATTTTTCTTTGCCTCCCTCAATCCACACAAGGTCATAGTTGTTACGTACCTGCATAACCTTGTCGCCAACGCGAAAAACAGTATCGCCGTGTTTCTTTTCAGCTTTATCAGGCGATGCAGGATTAAGTTTTTGCTGAAACAACTTGTTGAGCGACTCGGTTCCAAAGGCGCCTTTTTTCATCGGAGAAATTAACTGAATCCTATCAAACAGTGTTGCATTATACGTTTTCGGAAGCCTTGTAACACACAGTTCAACAAGCGTGTTTAAAATCTCGTCAGCACCATTACGTCGCATAAAGAAGAAGTCCATATCATGCTTGTCAAGCATCGGTTTTTCGCCGCTGTTTATGCGGTGCGCATTTGTGACTATAAGGCTTTCATTCTCCTGCCTGAACACCTCTGTAAGCCTTACGGTGTTGAATACACCGCTGTCAAGCAAATCACGGAGCACGTTGCCCGCACCGACACTCGGCAACTGGTCGCAGTCACCGATGAGAACAAGTCGCGCCCCCGGCCTTATTGCACGCAACAAGGAATTGAGCAAAAACATATCAAGCATCGAGGCTTCGTCAACTATGATTATATCCTCATCCAACATGTTGCGTTCGTTTCGCACAAAGACGGCACTATGCGACTCGCCCTCCCTGAATTCCACTTCGAGCAGACGATGAAGCGTCTTTGCCTCGTGAGAGGTAGCCTCGCTCATTCTTTTCGCAGCACGGCCCGTAGGTGCGGCAAGCGCAATCTCACAGCCCATACTTTTGTATATTGTGATAAGAGCCTTAATTATAGTTGTTTTTCCGGTGCCTGGACCTCCCGTAATAAGCATTACACCGCTTCGCGATGCCTCAAAAATCGCTTTGCGCTGCTCAGGCGCAAATTCTATGCCATTTTCCACCTCGACACGCCTAACCATCGGTTCCATATCCGAAAAATCATATCGGATACACCGCTTGTCAAGCGAAAGCATATTGCCAGCAATACTGCGCTCAATATTTAAAAATTCAGGCAGATATAAAAGCGAGCCCCCTTCGCGATGCAAATATCCGATCTCACCGCTAAGAGCAAATTCCTTTTCTGCCTCACCGACTGTTTTCGCATCTATTTCGATCAACTCCGCAACCTCGGAAATTACATTTTTTACAGGCAAGCAGCTGTGACCGCCTACCTCGGCTGCCTTTTTCAGCACCTGAACAGTCGCACCAAAAATTCTATCCCGTCCGTCAGCGGCATGGCCGTTTTCCATAGCAATGGCATCAGCGGCTGCAAAGGTGTACCCTTCTATCTCGCCGCACAAGCCATATGGATTGGACTTCAAATGTTCAACAGCATCATCGCCAAGAGCATTATGTATGCGAAGTGCGACAGTCAGCGGGAACCTGTCGCGGCAGAAGTCAAATATCTTATAAAACGCCGTCTGTTTTTTTACCTGCTCGCTGATTTCCAAGGCTTTGCGCGAAGTAATACCCTTAAACTCAGCAATCCAGTCAGGATGATTAGACATTATTTCAAGAGAATCATTGCCGTATTTTTCAACAATTTTCTGCGCGGTTTTAGGACCTATTCCTTTGATAATTCCGGAAGAAAGATACTTTAAAATCGCTCCAGAGTCCTTTGGAACGACCTTTTCAAAACTTGTTGCCCGAAACTGCTTACCGTATTCACTGTGAAAAACCCACTCGCCAACGGCCTTGATAGTCTCACCCTCGCCCACGAAAGGGAAAGTACCTACAACGGTGGCAACAGTATGCGTTTCTTCGGAATATACTTCGAGTATCGTATAACCGTTCGCCTCATTGCGAAAAACAACCGCCTCTACGCTTCCTGAAAATTCATTCTCCGCCATAGTTCTCCTTTCCTTTATGTTTCACATAAACGTCTAATCCGTATTTTTCAAACTCCTGTGAGTTTTCGGCTTCACAAACAACAATAACTCTGCTGTCAAAAAAACTGTACTTTTGTGTATAGTATTCCGCAAGAGATAGCATATCCCGTAGCTCGTTTAAATCCT
>JAZSKM010000168.1:0-7695 GCA_045534835.1 Eubacteriales bacterium
ACCTCTACAACGTCAAGATTATAGATTTCACGGAACTCGTTTTCCTCGGTAAGTGCCGTACCGGTCATACCCGAAAGCTTGGTATAAAGGCGGAAATAGTTCTGGAACGTGATAGATGCAAGAGTTTTGGTTTCCTTTTCAACCGTCACGTGCTCCTTTGCCTCTATTGCCTGATGCAGTCCGTTGTTATAGCGTCTGCCAGGCATAAGTCTACCTGTGAAGGCGTCTACAATGATAACCTCGCCGTCCTTTACGACGTAGTCAACGTCCCTTTTCATATTACCGTGGGCGTGTATAGCCTGCTGAATATGATGTGCGATAGACGAGTTTGCGGGGTCGGAATAATCTTCAAGACCGAAGAATTTCTCGGCCTTTTCAATTCCGCTTGCGGTGAGCACTGAGTTTCTCGCTTTTTCGTCGACTATATAGTCTGCACCGTCCGAAATTTTCTCAAGGTCCTCTTTATCGTCACTTTCCTTTATAACCTTTTTGGAAAGAGTTCTCGCAAAATTGTCAGCCGCCTCGTAAAGGTCGGTAGACTTCTCGCCTGCACCCGAAATAATAAGCGGTGTACGCGCCTCGTCTATGAGTATCGAGTCAACCTCGTCAACTATAGCAAAATTGTGCCCACGCTGAGCCATCTGCTCCTTGTAAACGACCATATTGTCACGCAGATAGTCAAAGCCGAACTCGTTATTCGTTCCGTAGGTGATATCCGCCGTATACGCCTTCTGCTTTTCGGCGGGGTCCTGTCCCTGCACGATAAGTCCCGTGGTAAGCCCGAGAAATTCGTAAACACGTCCCATCTCTTCACTGTCGCGGCGTGCAAGATAGTCGTTTACGGTAACGATGTGAACGCCCTTGCCGCTGAGTGCGTTGAGGTATGCGGGCATAGTTGCAACGAGGGTTTTACCCTCGCCCGTTTTCATCTCGGCAATTCTGCCCTGATGCAGAATTATACCGCCGAGTATCTGCACGTAAAAGGGGCGTTTGCCGAGCACACGCCAGTCGGCCTCACGCACGAGTGCAAATGCATCGGGGAGAATATCATCAAGAGTTTCGCCGCCGCCAAGACGTGCTTTGAGTGCGTCCGTAGTTGCACGAAGCTCGCTATCGCTCATAGCCTCGTACTTTGAAGAAAGAGCGTCAACCGCATCGCCAATAACCTTAAGTTTTTTAATCTGATGGTCACTGTAGGTACCAAATATTTTTGCAAAAAGTCCCATTTCGGATGTATTGTCCTTTCGGTAAGTTAATTCTAATATGTTATTATAGCATATTTATTTAAGAATTTGAACACAAAAAGCAAATTTTCACAAATAAATCATATTAATGCTTGATATAGCCAGCGGTGCGAAGTATAATGAATATGTTTTTACGAGGTGAATTTATGAAAGATATTAACATTGTACTCCTTGAGCCTGAAATTCCGCAGAATACGGGAAATATCGCGCGTACCTGTGCGGCAACGGGCGCGGCGCTGCATCTTATCCGCCCTCTCGGATTTAATATTGACGACCGGAAGCTGAAGCGTGCTGGGCTTGACTATTGGGACAAGCTCGATATTACATATTACGACGGACTTTCGGATTTCTATGCAAAAAATCCCGATGCCGCGGTTTACTACTACAGCACAAAGGCTCCGCGCGCATACACCGAAATCGAATATCCCGAAAATGTGTTTCTGATGTTCGGCAAGGAAACAAAAGGCCTGCCAGAAGAACTCCTTGAAGCAAATCTTTCACATACAGTGCGTATCCCTATGCGTGACTCGCTGAGAAGTCTTAACCTTGCAAACTCTGTCGCAGTGGGCGTATACGAGGTGCTTCGCCAGCGTGATTTCAAGGATTTGTGCGAAGCAGGAAAATACGGAAAATAAAAAACGAGAAGGAGGCCCTTCTCGTTTTTTATTTTGTTTAGTCGAACAGTGCTTTTACGCTTTCGGGGACGTAGCCCTTCGGGAAGAAATATGTTCTGGATACATACTCGCCTGCGTACTTTGTGTCGTAATACTGCACCTCTGTAGACGAAATCGCTGCCGAAACTTTCAGACCGTATTCATCGTAAATGTAATAGTCCTCGACAAGTCCGTCGGGATAGTCGCCGTAATTAAGCTGCAGAATATAGTCGGTATCAATAGCGGTGAAAATTCTCGTGTTCGGATATCCAGACTCGTTGTACCACGCAATAAGGTTTGCAAGAGAGTTTGCAAGCTCGCTTGATATCTCCTTGTACGGATAGTGCGCAAGACCTGACGAATATCCGCTGTGCGCCACGCCGTGATACTGAGGCTCGCTCGTATCGTAAATAACGGCGCTTGCGAACTCCATTTCCACCTCTTTGTCAAGATAGTAGGTATATGGCGCGGTATACTCAGGCTCAATGCCGAGCAGATAAATCGTGTCAACCATATCCGCATATACCGCAAGTTCTACCCAAGGCCAGTCGATGTTGAACAAATCGTAAAGGCTGTAATACGTATTGTTGCCGTCGGTTATATGGTTGATATCGACGGTTGCAACGATAGGCTTTGAAACTCTGTCGTAGTTCGCAGTACCAAACTCGCGCAGATAGGTTTTTGCAAATGCGGCAAAATCGGGGTTTTCAAGATCGCCGCGATAGTTATTGCAGTTTACGTGCAGGTCGGCGTTATATCCCCATTCCGCAAGGTTTTTGAGTGCCTTTTTAGTTTCCGAATACGCTTCCTCAAGGCGGCTGTCATTTGCATACAGCCTAAGAAATTCCTCTGCCCCCTCGGTATACTTTGATATACGATAGGCCCGCGCAACGGGTATACCGAGCTTTGAGTAAATTACGGCTTGCACCGAAAATGCAGAGTTGTTGTCCGAGATAGGCGCTACAAAGCCTTTTTTATTCTCCTCACGTTGGTTTTTAAGCAGGCGCGAGAGTGCCGCGAGCATTTCGGGGTCCGAAAAACGTGTATCGTCATACGGAACGTTTGAAACCTCGATATCAGCAAACTTTATATTGTTTTCTGCGGGGACATACTCATCGTAGTTTGTGATATCATAACAAACAACTGCGGTGAAAAGTGCAAATGCAAGCAGGAATATAAGAAGTCCCTTTACGCCCTTGAACATAGCCTTTGGCGACTTTGCAAGAATGGTATTAAAGGTCATCCAGCTTATAACCGCTCCGCAGACAATGCCGAAGATCATATGGAAATCGCTGTAGCCGACAGCCTGGAAGAAGATAGCGACATATACGGTGATTACAAACATCAACATATATTTGATAACGCTTGCAAGCTTTTTGAATACTATCGGGCGTTCGGAATTTTCAATAGCACGCTTTCTGTAAATCGCCATACCGCCGAGCATAAGCGCAGCAATTGCAAGCAGGGCGACTATAGTCGGAAAAATGCGTATCGGTCCGATATAGTTAATGCCTATGTATGTAACGGGTGAGAGCCACTCCAAAACAGTATCGCTTAGATAATAGTCACTCCAGAAATATACGGTGTGAATAGAGCGCATAAGCACAATGCCCGAATATGCGGCAAGCGGATAGAACATTATAACAAGCGACATAAGCGCCTGAACGAGTCCGTTACCCGAAAAGCTGCCTGCAAATACGGTTATCGCATATACCGCAAGGAACATAACAATATTCTTTGTAAGCAGTATAAGAAACGGCTCAAGGACAGCCCATACAAGCAGTGAATATGCGGTAAGCTGGATAAGCGCAATTATAATTGCGCAAAGTCCGCCAATAGCCGAACAAACAAGTGCGCTTGCAACTCCCG
This sequence comes from Eubacteriales bacterium, assembly GCA_045534835.1. GTDB lineage: Bacteria > Bacillota > Clostridia > Oscillospirales > CAG-272 > UMGS902. The sequence goes on from JAZSKM010000168.1 coordinate 3,767, forward strand.
TGGTATAAAGCGTTTCACGGCTCTGTGGCAGTGCGTGATAGAAATGAGCGCTGCGGCGCTTCATCATATAGCCGAGCGTGATTATACCGAAGTAAATACCAAGGATAAATATGAACACAAGGTTTATGACCATAGTTTCCTGCAGTGCCTCGGCGGCTCTGGAAATATACCTCACAGTATCATATGTCCCTCTTGCAAGGCGGTCGCTGTAGTCGCCACACCATATCATAATTGGAACACAGATAGTAAAGAAATTGACTAAAAAGGCAACTAAAATGTGCGGAAGTCGGCGGCGCATAAGATTTTTAAAAAGCCTTATATCAAACAGCTTCTCAGAAGACAACCTTTGTGTAGTCATAGCCTCTTTCCTCCATTTCACTGATAAATATTTCTTCAAGCGTAAGCGGGATTATTTCATAAAACTCGGGGGCAAGTGCCTCTACTTTTTCACGTACCTCAGCCTCGCTTCCGCGTACAACTGCGGTAACCATACTGCCCCTTTGCTTAATCGAAACAGTACCCATTTTTGCAATTTCGTCTGTAGTTATTTCACGTGAGAATACCGCCTGAACGGTATGTATATTTTCCTTTAGTGAGTCAATTTCGCTCTCAAAAAGTATACCGCCCTTGTGCAAAAGTCCGATATGGTCGCATATATCCTCAAGCTCTCTTAAGTTATGCGATGCAATAATTGCGGTAAGTCCCTGCTCTGCGACCGCATCTGCAAGTATACGCTTGACAAGCTGGCGCATAACGGGATCAAGACCGTCAAAGGTTTCGTCGCAAAGAAGATATTTAGGCCTTGCGGAAAGTCCGAGCAGGATAGCCGCCTGCTTTTGCATACCCTTTGAAAAGGTGTTTATCTTGCGCGAACCGTCAAGCCCGAATATTTTAAGAAGCTTGCCATACTCGTCAAATGAAAACTCGGAGTACACCGATGCGTACATTTTAGCCATATCCGAAAGTGTTGAGCTGGGCAAAAAGAACTGGTCATCCGAAAGATACACTATCCTGTTCTTCAGCGCCACATTTTCGTAAACGTTCTCGCCGTCATAAAGCACCTCGCCGCTATCGGCACGGAAAATACCGCTCATAACACGCATAAGTGTTGATTTTCCCGAGCCGTTGGAGCCTACAAGTCCGAATATTGAGCCGTCCTTGATTTCGGCATCTATGCCGTCAAGCGACTTGAATTCATCATAATATTTTGATACGCCGCTTATCCTGATCATACGTTTTCCCCTCCCTTGTTACTGTCAAACGCGGCCTTTGCCGCCGTAATTATCTCCTTTTCAGCAATGCCGTATGCCGCAGCCACAGCTACACTGTCGGCGACCGCCTTTAGCAAGGATGCATAATGCTCATTCTTAAGTGAACTTATATCAGATGCAACAAAATTGCCTCTGCCTGCAAGCGAGTATATCACCCCTTGCCTTTCAAGCTCGGCATATGCCTTCTGTATAGTATTGGGATTTATGGCAAGCTCTGATGCAAGCGCGCGTACGGACGGTAGCGGCTCGTCAGGCACCATAAGACCGAGTATTACAAGTTCACGCACCGAGTTTATGATCTGCTCAAATATCGGCATACGGCTGCGCAGATCAACATTGATACGGCTCATATAAATACCTCCTTTTTGGGTGTATTACTCGTATTAGTACAGTTATGATAACATACTTTTCCAGAATTGTCAACAGGTTTAAAAAAATTTAAGGTTTTCAAGATTGACAAAGCCTGTCGCTTTTTGTATTATTGAAACGAGGTGAAATGCGAATATGAAAAAGATAATTTTTGCTTTATGCGCCCTGCTCTGCCTTACTTTTGCAGGCTGCGGCGAGGAAAAACAACCTACAAACTATGAAAATGCCATAGCAGACGGCGCCATTACAATTCTTGTCGATGCAGGTCACGGACTTTCGGACGTCGGTGCGATAAATGAAGAAAACCTCGGCACAGTCACCGAGGCAGATATTACCTTTTCTGTAGCAAGCGAGCTTACAAAGGAACTTTTGAGCCGCGGATACACCGTAATTATGTCGCACGACGGGATAACAAAGCCTGACACGGAATATGACGACGGTGAGAAAACCTACGGCCCGAGCGAGCGCTCAGACTTTTCAAACTCCACTGCCGCTGATATATTCATTTCGATACACTGCGACTCCTTTCCGTCAAATGCCGATGTATACGGAACACGCATATACTACCCCGTAAGCACGCCGAACTCCACAAAGCTTGACAAGCAGCTTGCAAGTGCTGTGGGAAGTGCCGTTGATACTGCATTCCCCGATGCAAAAAAGGTTATACTTCGCGATATGCACGGCGAGGAATGCTACACCGTTCTTTATAAAACCGTAGTCCCCTCCATCCTCGTGGAATGCGGCTTTATTACCAATAAGAGCGATGCGAAAAAGATGCTTGACACCGAGTGGCATAAGGCATTTGCCCTGTCGCTTGCAAACGGTATAGATGAATATTTCAAAAAATGAGATGCGCCACGCGCACCTCATTTTTTATTTTGCAGAAGAAAAAGCATTTTTCCTCTTCATTTTATTAAATATATATGTTATAATATATTTTAACAAGATATATTCTTATGTAGGAGTGTTATATTTATGGCACAAGACAGCAAAATAATTAACATCTACATTGACAAAAACAAGGCTCTGTACGGCGCCCCCTTCGGTCATTCCGAAAAATACGGCAAGCGCCCGATCGACAAACTGTTTTTGCTGATGCCCGGATATTCGGACGAGATGCTATGCGACTTTGTAAACCGCCTGTTTGACCAGTGCTACAGCGAAGAAGCTAAAGACGATATGCCGCCGAGCATCCAGACCTATCTTAAGGCGCGTTCCTACGCCGAAGCGATTAAAAACCTCGGACTTTTAGTAGGTTTTTACGCCGAGGGCGAGGGCTTTGCCTTTACCCCTGCCGTGAACAACGGCAAGGAGGGCTTTACCATAAATGATGAACAGGTGTTTGAGCTCAGACCTAACTGTACACGCAAAGAAATGGCAAATGCCCTAAAAAAAGCACTGAAATCAGTGCAAATCGGACAAACTGAAAAATAATTATTATTTTACATAGCGGAGGTAACCCATATGAACTACAAGAGAAAAGAATGTGTTGCAATGCTCCTCGCAGGCGGACAAGGCTCACGCCTTTACGCCCTTACCCAATCAACTGCAAAGCCTGCAGTTACCTTTGGCGGTAAGTACCGCATTATCGACTTTCCCCTCTCCAACTGCATAAACTCGGGTATCGACACTGTAGGTGTGCTCACCCAGTATCAGCCGCTTGAACTCAATGATTACATCGGTAACGGTCTCCCCTGGGACCTTGACCGTACCTACGGCGGAGTTAAAATTCTCCCCCCTTATCAGGGACAGAAAAAGGCAGACTGGTATAAAGGCACTGCTAACGCAATCTACCAGAACCTGAACTTCATTCAGCAGTTCGACCCCGAATACGTCGTTATCCTTTCGGGCGACCACATTTACAGAATGGACTACAGCGCAATGCTGAAGTACCACAAGAAAAAGAACGCAGACTGCACAATAGCAGTTCTTGAGGTTCCGCTTAAGGAGGCAAGCCGTTTCGGTATCCTGACCACTCACGAGGACGGACAGATTTACAAGTTTACCGAAAAGCCTAAGGAACCAGACTCGACTAAGGCTTCTATGGGTATTTACATCTTCAACAAGAAGAAGCTTTTCGATTACCTTATAGATGACGAGGCTGACGAAAACTCCTCTAACGACTTCGGCAAGAATATTATCCCCAATATGCTTAAAAACGGTGAAAGAATGTTTGCATATCCTTTTGAGGGATACTGGAAGGACGTTGGAACGCTTGACAGCCTTTGGGAAGCAAATATGGACCTTATCGGCACAAATCCCGCCTTCTCAATGAACGAAGAGGGCCGC
>JAZSKM010000127.1:0-14482 GCA_045534835.1 Eubacteriales bacterium
AGCCTTTACATTCTATCACCCACACCCCCCTTTTGTCAAGGCTTTTTTTGAGATTTTTTAAAGAAATTTTTACCACTACAATATATGGGTAAAATCGACCTTTTTGCCCCAATTTATAGGCGGCACACTAAATATAAATAAGGTAATCTTGTGAAAGTTTTTAAAAATCTATTCCATATTCAAAGATGTTATGTTACAATATACGCGTAAAAAGCTAAAAAGAAAGCGAGATATATAATGTCAAAGGACTGTAATAATAACTGCCGCCTTGGGAAAGTCGGCGGCGAAGCCGTGCTTGAAGGCGTTATGATGCGCTGCGGCGACCGCTACAGCATAGCATCACGCAAGGACGACGGCTCGATAACCGTTTCCAACCACTCATACACCTCCCTGCGAAAGCGCAGCAAGTTTTTCAACCTGCCTATAATCCGCGGAGTAGTCGCTCTCGTTGAGTCAATGAAGCTCTCCTTCAAGGTTCTATCAATCTCCGCTGAGGCTATAGACGTAGACCTCGATGAGCCCGAAACAAAGTTTGAAAAATGGCTGCTCGACAAGTTTGGCGACAAGATGTTTAATATACTTATGGGAATCGCCGGCTTCTTCGGCGTGCTTCTTGCGGTGGGACTTTTCTTCCTGCTCCCCACAGCACTCACAAAAGGAATTGATGCTCTGCTCGGTCTTGCGGGCGGAACGCTCGGTTGGGCAAAAACACTCTGCGAGGGTGTAATCCGTATCGGAATTTTCGTATGCTACATTCTCCTTGTGTCGCTTATGCCCGACATTCGCCGTGTATTTGAATACCACGGTGCCGAGCACAAGACAATCGCTTGCTATGAGGCGGGAGTTGACCTTACCCCCGAAAATGCAAAAAACTACACCCGTTTCCACGCGCGTTGCGGCACAAGCTTTATTTTCGTTATGCTCATTCTCAGCGTACTTGTGTTCTCTCTCCCCTTTGTGCCGTGGGACAACATCTGGCTCCGCTATGCAATCAAGCTGCCACTTATGCCTATCATCTGCGGTCTTGGCTTTGAATTCATCGCATACGCGGGCAAGCACGACAACATCATAACAAGAATTCTGTCCGCGCCCGGTCTCTGGATGCAGCGCGTAACAACCCGCGAGCCTGACCTTGGGCAGCTTGAAATTGCAATTACTGCGCTCAAGGCATCTATGCCTGACGAATTTGACCAGAGCGAGGTTGACGCTGTTATAGAAGCATCAAAGCCCGTCAAGGAAGACGATGACGATGACGACAATGACGAATCCGACGACTAAGGAAATAGCCGCACGTCTTTTGTCGGCGGGCATTGAAAATGCCGACGGCGAGGCGCACATATTATATAAAGAGTTTTGCGGCGACGAGCTTGAAAAAGCGGTTAAAAGACGCATAAACCGTGAGCCGCTGCAATATATAATAGGAAGATGGGAATTTTTCAGGGAGGAATATTTCGTTTCGCCCGATTGCCTTATTCCGCGCAGCGACACCGAGGTGCTTGTGGAGTGGCTGGTTAAAAACCTGCCGAGAGATGCAAAACTGCTTGACCTGTGTACGGGCAGCGGTTGCATTGCAATTTCCACTGCAAAAAACCGCCCTGACATAAGAGCCACCGGCGCTGACATAAGCGAAAGCTCGCTTGAAATCGCAAGAAAGAACGCAATACACAATGGCGCAAGCTGTAATTTTGTGCATACAGACGTGCTTTCGGGCAGCCCCTTTTCGGAACAGTTCGACTGCATTTCGGCAAATCCACCGTATATAACAAGCGCCGCTATGGAAACGCTCGACCCCGAGCTTTCGCACGAGCCGCGCATTGCGCTTCACGGCGGCGAGGACGGTATGGTCTTTTACCGCGCTATTGTGAAAAACTTCAGCGACAATCTCAAAGCCGGCGGTATGTTCGCTTTTGAATTCGGCTACGACCAAAAGGAAGCCGCGAAAGCACTCGCAAGCGAAAACGGCTTTGCTTTCTCAGAAATTTACGACTACGGCGGCAACTTCCGCGCCGCTATATTTACGAGGGACAAATGATAGGAATTTTTGACAGCGGTCTTGGTGGTCTTACCGCCTACCGCGAACTTCACAAGCTTCTGCCTGACGAAAAATTCATTTACTTCGGTGACACGGGCAGAGTGCCTTACGGCACGCGCTCACGTGAGCTTCTTTTGAAATACGCGCGTCAGGACATTAACTTCCTGCGCTCAAACGGCGTTGATGCTATTCTTGCCGCTTGCGGCACGGTTAGCTCTGTCGTGCTTGACGAGCTGAAAAGCGAATTTGACATTCCGCTTGTCGGAGTTGTTGATGCTTCTGTCAAAGAGGCGCTTGCAAAAACGAGAAACGGTATTATAGGCGTTATCGGCACGGGTGCAACCGTTTCAAGCGGCGCGTTTGAGAAAAAAATAAAGGCGAGGTCCCCGTCTGCCACAGTAGTTTCTGTTGCCTGTCCGCTTTTTGTTCCGCTTGTTGAAAACGGATACATCGCGCGCGACTGCGAAGTGACAAGGCTTGTCGCAAAGGACTACCTAAGGAAAATTTCGGATACGCACGCAGACACGCTTATTCTCGGCTGCACGCATTTTCCCATCATTTCGGAAATAATAGCCGATATTCTTCCAGAGGTTACGCTAATAAGCTCGGGCGCGGCGGCGGCAAATGAAATTTCCGCACTCGCAAAAGGAAGCCGCGGCGAAAGCGAGTTTTACGTGAGCGACTCTCCGTCAAACTTTGACGAGGTTGCAAAGGTTTTCCTCGGCGGCGAAACCGTCACAGCGAAGAAGATAGACATAGAAAAGTATTAAAAAACGCAAGAATTGCAGGGAAATGACCTGCAATTCTTGCGTTTTTCTTTTATTTAACAAAACTTAAGCCGACGGGAGTCGAACACGCACGCCCGTGACGGCTTATACAAAATACGGATTGGGCTTGAAGAGCAGCACGATGAAATCTATCAGCACACCAAATCCAAACAATCCTGCGGTAAAGAAATACAGAATTCCCATTCCGACTTTACCCTCATAGAATTTATGTGCCCCGATAACGCCGAGGAAGAAGCAAAGAAGAAGCGAAACCCACTTGTTTTTCGGCTTTTTAAATGCTGCCGCGTTAATATTCATATTCGAATTTACGTTTGAATTGCTGTTATTGATAACAATGTTTGGTGTGCTCTCTGCACCCTTCATCGTTTCAACCTGACAGCCGCAAGACGGACAAATTACTGCTTCTGCTGCTATCTTTTTGCCACAGTGCTTGCAAAACTTTGTCGCTTCTGCCGTAACTTCGGGTGTAGTCTGCTGATTGTTTTCCATAATAGTCCTCCAACTGATGTATATTTTGCTGAGTTTTGTCAATTATATCACATTATGAGATATTTGTCAATATCTCATAATGTGATTTTTTATAATGAACCTAAGTTAGGAGGCTTCATTATGCGACTTCGTGACATTAGGGAAGACAGAGATATTACGCAACAAACTCTTGCAGAATATTTGCACATCAAACAAAACACGTACTCACAATATGAAAACGGGCATCGCCAGCTTCCTTTAGATTTACTTGTAAAGCTTGCTGTTTATTTTGACACATCTACAGACTATATTCTCGGATTGACGGACGAAGCGAGTCCATATCCCAGAAGATAAACCGTTCCCGAAAGTGGGTTGTTCATAATGGGAATTAATACAAAAAGTCGTCCTCACAAAAAGCGCGAGAACGACCTTTTTGCTATTATGAGCACCACCACAAGATCCGATGGCTATTGCCATCGCCCTGCGGGTTTCGACTCCGCATCTCCCACGCCGTCATCCTGAGCGTAGGCGAAGCCGAAGTCGAAGTTTTGCGTTAGCAAAACCGCGTAGCGGGATCTCGTGGGAGATGCTACGCTCAAGATGACAGGGGGGTGGTGAGGTATGCTTTCCCTATGACCAACTCTCTAAAGAACGATTTTTTGCTTGTTGTGTAAAACAGTCCTGAACTATACCAATTCACACTGCGTTTTCATTTTACATATTCTTCTCGCAAATCACAAATACTAAACAAAAACGGGGGGAGAATATGCGTAAAACAAAAATTATCTGTACTATAGGTCCTGCGTGCGAGAGCGAGGACATAATCCGCGAAATGTGCCTTGCAGGAATGAATGTCGCGCGGATGAACTTTTCTCACGGTGAGCACGCCGACCACCTGCGGCGTATAAACACAGTGAAAAAAGTGCGGCGTGAGCTTTCGCTGCCGATAGCAATTTTGCTTGACACGCGCGGTCCCGAATACCGCATTGGTACATTCGAGGGGGGCAAGGCACTTCTTTGCGAGGGTGACAAATTTATTTTCACCACCGAGAATATCAAAGGAAACGCAGAGCGCGTTTCGGTAGACTACGCAGGAATGATAAACGACCTCGCCGCAGGCGACATTATACTTGTAAACAACGGACTTTTGTCCTTTAAGGTTGACAGACTGACAGAAACCGAGGCGGTATGCACCGTAATTAACGGCGGTGAAATCTCTGACAAAAAGAGTATGAGCTTTCCTGACAAGGTACTGCGCCGTGAATACCTGAGCGAGCAGGACAAGAAGGACATACGGTTTGGCATAGAGCAGGAGGTTGACTTTATCGCCTGCTCTTTTGTTTCAAGAAAGCAGGACCTTGACGATGTTTCTGCATTTATCGCAACGCTCGGCAAGGAGTCGCCGGGGCTTATTGCAAAAATTGAAAACCGAGCAGGCATTGACAACATCAAAGAAATATGCTGCGCGTGCGAGGGAGTTATGATAGGCAGAGGCGATATGGGCGTTGAAATCCCGTTTACCGAGCTGCCGGCAATCCAGAAGCAGCTTATAACAAAATGCCGGATGCTCGGCAAGCGGGTTATAACTGCGACAGAAATGCTCGAATCAATGGTTAAAAATCCGCGCCCGACACGCGCGGAAATTTCGGACGTGGCAAACGCAGTTTATGACGGCACAAGCGCGATTATGCTATCTGCCGAGACCGCGGCAGGAAAGCATCCTGCGCTATGCGTAAAAACAATGGCAGACATTGCCGAGGAAACCGAAAAGCGCATCCATTATGCGCGCCGTTTTGCCTCCGCCGAGTTTTCAATATCAAACGTGCAGGATGCCGTTTCCCACGCGAGCTGCACTATCGCCATAAACCTCGATGCAAAAACGATTGCAGTATGCACGCGCTCGGGCGCAACTGCAAGAATGGTATCGCGCTTCCGTCCGCCGATGGACATAGTGGGAATTACCGTAGGCGAGCGCAACTGGCTACGGCTTGCACTCTCGTGGGGAGTAATTCCCGTTATGTGTGAGGAGGTGCCGTCTCCCGATGTGCTTTTCTATATGGCGAAAAACCTCGCAAGAGCCACGCTCGAACTTAAAGATGGCGACAGAGTTGTCATAACCGGCGGCCGCACCGAAGGCAAACCCGGAAACACTAATATTATAAAAGTAGAAACCGTGTAAAAAAGCCGACTCTTACGAGTCGGCTTAATTCTATTTCGCTTTTTCTATCATTGCAAGCAGTTTTGTCTTGGTTGCAAGTCCTATCTGAGTATCTACAACCTTGCCGTCTTTAAGCAAAACTATTGTCGGTATGCTCATAACAGAAAAGTCAGCAGCAAGCTCACTTTCATTGTCAACATTAACCTTGCACACATTAATGTCGGTAAGCTCATCTGCAAGTGCCTCGATAATCGGACCGACCATCTTGCACGGGCCGCACCAGTCAGCATAGAAGTCTATGAGCGCAGTAACGCCCTCTCTTGCAATTTCGTTTTTAAACATCTCTTCATTCAAATGTATAACTGCCATAAAATAGACCTCCTTTTTGGTTTCTACTTTTAATTTACACCATTTTTCTCATAATTACAAGCATTTTGCAAAAATATTTGCATCACATATACTGATAATAGCTTTTTTCAGAAAGGAAACCGCATTTATGCTCGTTGAACGCAGATACAACAGACTAAACGCCCTGCGCTATGCGAGGCGCTGGGCACTCGACCGCAACCCCTTGTTTATGAACTATACGGGTATCGGCGGCGACTGCACAAACTTCATCTCGCAATGCCTGCTTGCAGGAAGCTGCCGTATGAATTACACACCCGTATTCGGCTGGTTTTACATAGACGGCGACAACCGTACCGCCTCCTGGACGGGAGTGGAATTTCTTTACAATTTTCTTATCGGCAACGAGGGTGTCGGGCCGTATGCTACCGAAGCACCCGAAGAAGAGGTACAGATAAGCGACATAATACAGCTCCAAAACGAGAGCGGCGACTTTTATCACACGCTGTTTGTCTGCGGCTTTGAGGCGGACGGCGAAATCCTCGTTGCCGCACATTCCGACGATGCGCTCGACCGCCCGCTTTCAAGCTACAACTATGCAAACGCGAGATTTCTGCACATCGAGGGAGTCCGCTTTGAAGCTCCGATAAACGAAAACTACTGCTTTGAAAATTTGATTAACGGTGTATCGCTGCTTCCTTGACAAGAGGCCTTAGAGAGGTTATAATTGATATGATATTTATATAAAGGATAGAAAAAATGATAGATTTGCTTGATATGCACAAAGCGTTTATACGCGCACATCTTGGCGAGGGCGATGTTGCCGCCGATTTTACGATGGGCAACGGCAATGATACCGAGTTTCTATGCCGCACTGTCGGCGAGAGCGGCAAAGTATATGCCTTTGACATTCAGGAGGATGCGGTAAACTCCACACGCGCACGCCTTGAGGGCTGCGGCTTTAACAACTATACTCTTATACACGACAGCCACGCAAACCTTGCAGAGTACATAAAGGAGCCTATCAAGGCAGGTATGTTCAATCTCGGATATCTGCCCGGCCACGGTCACCACGAGGTAACTACCAAGCGTGAAAGCACCCTTGCCGCAGTAAAAGCGGCTATCGAACTGCTCGATAAGGATGCAATACTCCTTGTAGCCGTTTATCCGGGACACGAAGAGGGCAAGCTTGAGGGTGAGATGCTCGAAGAATACTTCTCCGAAATCAGTCGTTACAAGCTGTGTGTTACCAAGGTAAAAATAGTAAACTCGCCCACGTCCCCTTACTTCTTTGTTCTTGAAACAAAATAACGGAGGTTAAAAATGGCAACCAATAAAAAAGCACGCTCCTTAAGCTTTATTTCTACATTTTTTATAGTATTTTTCGTAGTTACGGCTGTTATTATAGCAGTCTTCGCACTCGACTTTCTAAGCGGTCCAAGCCGCCCTGCCGTAAAGTATACAATAGGCGAAAGCGAATATACGCTTTCGGGCAAGGATGCATACTCGTCAAATGAACTTCTCGTCTGCTTTGACGATATCGCGACACTCTGCGAGATGACCGAAACCGGCTCTGTCCGCGAGCGCACCTTTCACGCTGAGAACTCAGACGAGAAAATTACCATCACCGAGGGAAGCAGCGTAGCACTTCTCAACGGTTCAAAGGTTGATATGCTGGCGCAGGCGGTACTCCGTGACGGCAAGCTGTATGTTCCGCTGTCGTTTGTTAAGGAATATATGGTTGGCGTTTCGCTAAGCGAGGAAAATAACACCGTTGTGATAAGCCGCGGCGAATACAACTCAAGTACCGAGGAAAATCCCGTTTATGTAGACACCGAGTTTTCCGCAACCGACGTTGCAGAGCTTCCTAAAGATGAACCTGAAAAAATTGCACCTACATACTCCTTTATCACCGACCTTTCCGCATACGAAGAATATATGTGTCCCGAGGATGTTGACGGTTTTCTCATCCTTGTAAACCGCGAGCATACTGTTGACGGCGAGTATGTGCCGAGCAATCTTGTTAACATCCGTGCATCACGTTCAGACCGCACGGAAAGAATGGTTGAAACTGCGGAAAATGCACTTCAGGCACTCTATATCGAGATGCGCGCCGCAGGCTATACCGACGTTTCGGTAACAAGCGGATACCGTACCTACGAAAGGCAGGAGTACCTCTATAACCTCTATACCGAAAGAGAAATGGGCGCGGGCATCTCGCGCGAAGCGGCGCAAAAAATCGTTGACACCTACTCTGCAAGAGCGGGTACAAGCGAGCATCAGACGGGACTGTGCGTGGATATGCACAACCTCGGCAGTGCTTCGCAGGCTTTTGCAAGGCAGGAGGTTTACGGCTGGCTTATCGAAAACTGCTATAAATTCGGCTTCATCCTCCGCTTCCCCGAGGGCAAGGAGGATATCACGGGCTACTCATTTGAGCCTTGGCATTACCGCTTTGTCGGCAGATATCACGCAAGCGAAATGCACCGCCTTGATATGTGCCTTGAAGAATATTTAGCACACCTTGAACAGTAAAAAAACCCACGGTTTAGCACACAATGCTAAACCGTGGGTTTTTATGTTTTTAGAAATAAAGCTTTTCTTCAAGGTAAGCCTTGAGGTCGGAAATCTTTACTCTTTCCTGCTCCATTGTATCACGGTCACGAACGGTTACGCAGCCGTCGTTTTCGGTGTCAAAGTCAACGGTAATGCAGTAGGGGGTACCGATTTCATCCTGACGGCGATAGCGCTTGCCGATAGAGCCGGTCTCGTCATAGTCAACGATGAAGTACTTAGCAAGTTCTGCACGTACTTCCTCTGCTTGCTCGGAAAGCTTCTTGGAAAGGGGAAGCACAGCCGCCTTGAAGGGTGCAAGTGCAGGATGGAGATGCATAACAACACGCACGTCATTTTCGCCAACGGTCTCCTCGTCATACGCCTCAACAAGGAACGCAAGCGCAACACGGTCTGCGCCGAGAGAAGGCTCAACAACGTAAGGAATATACTTTTCGTTGGTTTCGGCATCGAAGTATTCCATAGACTCGCCGCTGTGATTTGCGTGCTGAGTGAGGTCATAGTCGGTTCTGTCAGCAATGCCCCAAAGCTCGCCCCAGCCAAACGGGAAGAGATACTCAAAGTCGGTAGTTGCCTTGGAATAGAATGAAAGCTCGTCGGGGTCGTGGTCGCGAAGCTTGAGGTTTTCAGGCTTCATACCAAGGTCATAAAGGAACTGCGCACAGTAGTCCTTCCAGAACTTGAACCACTCAAGGTCGGTACCGGGTTTGCAGAAGAACTCAAGCTCCATCTGCTCAAACTCACGGGTACGGAATGTAAAGTTACCGGGGGTAATCTCGTTACGGAAAGACTTACCAATCTGGCAAACGCCGAAAGGCATCTTCTTTCTGGTAGTACGTGCAACGTTTTTGAAGTTTACAAAAATACCCTGTGCGGTTTCGGGACGGAGATAAAGCTCGCTCTTCGAGTCCTCGGTAACGCCCTGATAGGTCTTGAACATAAGATTGAACTTGCGGATATCGGTGAAATCCTTTGCACCGCAGTCGGGACACTCAATGCCCTTTTCCGCGATGTAGGCTGCCATCTGCTCATTTGACCAGCCTGCGGGATTGTCTGAAAGTCCGTTTGCAGCAACATAATCCTCGATAAGCTTGTCCGCACGGTGACGGGACTTGCAGGCGCGGCAGTCCATAAGCGGGTCTGAAAAGCCGCCTACGTGGCCGGAGGCAACCCAAGCCTCGGGGTTCATAATAATCGCACTGTCAAGGCCTACGTTGTATTTGCATTCCTGCACAAAGCGCTTCCACCAAGCCTTTTTAACATTGTTCTTGAACTCAACGCCAAGAGGACCGTAGTCCCAGGAATTTGCAAGGCCGCCGTAAATTTCGGAGCCGGGGAAAATAAAGCCGCGGTTTTTACAAAGCGCAACTACTTTTTCCATTGTCTTTTCGGAATTGTTCATAAGTTTACTCCTATATACTTTTTAATTATTTTACCTTTGAAAGAGCCGTTATCGCGCCCGAAATATTGGGGTTGAAATATCTCATTCCATCCTCAGCGTAGTAATAGCTGCCGGGGTACTCAACCGTATTTACGGCGAAGTCGCCGTACTTGAATATAAGCTCAAGATTGTTTTCAAGGTCGCCGAGCGTAAAGTTAGTGTAAACATACTTCTCAAGATTTGCAAGGATAGAAGCCGCCTTTGTCATATAAGTGGCAGTCGTCATCTTCTGCGCTATCGCCTTTAAAAATGAAAGCGCCGTTTTTTCTCTTGAAAGTCCTGCGTTTGTATACCCGTCAAACGCAAGCAGACCTGCCGCATCCTTGCCGCTAAGCTTGCTTGCCCCTGCAGTAAGCGAGATGTTAAGACCCGAAATTTCATCTGTATACTCCATATCGCAGGGTACCGTATAGGTTATAGTGCCAAGCACATCTATAGCGTTTGCAACCTGCTCGATGCTCGTTACCGCGTAATAGTCAATGCTTGCACCGGTAATTCCCGACATCTTGTTTACAAAATATTCAAGTCCCTTTTCGTAATAAAGGTCGCCGACAGTAGTTGTCGTTCCGCCTACCGAAAGCAGCATCTTCGTGGGTATCTGCATAAAGGTAAAGCTCTGCTTTTCCTTGTTTACACAGACAAGCACGACCGCGTCTGCGCTGACCGTACGGTAAGGATACTCAGGTAGTGAGCCGCCATTGCCTATAAGCAGCTCGGTGTTCTCAAACCTCGGGTGCTGCGAGCCGATGTTCGGATGATAGTCCGAGAGAATGCTCGGACGGTAGTCGGTACCGATAAGCAGTATATTGAACGACTCGCCGAGAATGTCCTCATCAGGAGGCGGCAGAGTTTCAACTACCCCGCCGCTCTCGTTTGTAACGGGAGCCTCGGTAGTTTCGGGAATGTTGTCGCCCGAGAGAAGTCCGTTTATACTGTCGGTAACAAAACCTGTTATAAAAAAGGCGCAAACGCCGAAAATAAGTAACGCAATAAGGAAGGTTATGAAAAAGCTTCTGAGAGAAACCATAATCGTCTCCTACTTTAACAATTCAATATCAACCTATTATATAATACTTTGCCGTAATTTTCAATAGAAAGTCGAAATTTTAGTCATTCTTGACTTTATTTATATGTTTATGTTAGAATAAAGGCTAAGACATATGCAAAGAGGTGCAATATGCTTCAAAAAAACACGCTCCACACAGTGGAGATAACCGATATGAACTTTCTCGGCTTCGGCGTAACGCATATTGACGGCATAGCTGTCTTTGTTGCAGGTGCCGTTACTGGCGATGAGGCCGAGGTGAAGATAATAAAGGCGGCGAAGACCTATGCCGTTGCAAGGCTTGAAAGGCTTCTTAAACGCTCGGACAAGCGCACGCACGACTCCTGCCCCGTTGCCTCCGCCTGCGGCGGATGCGCCTTTCGTGAGATAGATTACGCCTACGAAAAAGAGCTTAAGGAAAACTCGGTAAAACAGAGCTTTATAAAGCAGGGTATGCGTGACATCACCGTTATGCCGCTTACATCGGCAGGCAGGCTCTCGCACTACAGAAACAAGGGACAGTACCCCGTGCGAAAGGTGGGCGGCGAAGTAATCATCGGCTTCTTCGCGGCAAAAAGCCATCGCGTGCTGAGCTGCCTTGACTGCGACCTGCAAAACGAGGCTTTTGCGCCCATACTTGAAGAAATACGCGCATTCCTGACCGAGAAAAACATCAGCATTTACGATGAGGAAAGCGGAAGAGGTCTCGTCAGACACATCTATCTGCGTATAGGCGAAAAGACCGGCGAGATTATGCTCTGTATCGTTATAAACGGCGATAGCATACCGTTTGAAAGCGAATTTGCAGAGCGCATTTCCGAAAAATTTCACGACATAAAATCGCTTTACGTAAACTCCAACTTAAAGGACACGAACGTCGTCCTCGGCGACAAATACCGCCTGATTTTCGGCAGAGAATACATTGAAGATATTTTATGCGGAGTACGCCTGCGCATAACTCCCGCATCATTTTATCAGGTAAACCGCGATGCGGCGGAGATGCTTTATGAAAAGGCGGCGGAGCTTGCGGATTTCAAAGGGGACGAGCTTTTGCTCGACCTCTACTGCGGTATAGGCTCGATAGGTCTTTCAATGGCTGAAAGCGTTAAAAAACTTATCGGAATTGAGGTTGTCCCCTCCGCTATCGAGTGTGCAAAAGAAAACGCAAGGATAAACGGCATTGAAAACGCCTCGTTTTACTGCGGCGATGCCGCAGATGCAGAAAAGCTGCTTGACGGTGCAAGAGCCGCTGAGGGTGATTTTCTCCCCGACACCGTTATCCTTGACCCTCCGAGAAAAGGGTGCGCCGAGGAGCTTCTCGCCTTTCTCACACGGCTTGGTGTAAAAAAAATCGTATATATTTCCTGCAACAGTGAAACGCTTGCAAGAGATGCAAAATTCCTCACCGAAAACGGATATAAAATGAGCGAGGTGTATCCGTTTGACCTGTTCAGCAGAACAGGCCACTGCGAATGCGTAACAAAGTTTGAGAAGGAATAATAACGTCACCTCGCCACCGTCATCCCGAGCGTAGCCGAGGGATCTTGTGGTGACCATTTAAGAATATGTATTTCATTTATATATTAACCAATAGTACTGATAAAGTTATGTACATCGGTATGACAAACAACTTACAACGCCGAATATATGAGCACAAAAATGCACTTATTGACGGCTTCACAAAAAGATATCACGTTCATAAACTTGTATATTATGAAACTTTCAGCACCCCGATTGATGCAATCAAAAGAGAAAAGCAATTGAAGAAGTGGTCACGAATTAAAAAGAACGAGTTAATCAAACCGTTTAATCCTGAATTTGTTGATTTAGCCATCGACTTATTTCCCGAACTTTTTCACAACATCTCCCCGCAAGATTCCTCGACAAGCTCGGAATGACAGCGGGGGGAGAAGCACAGCTTAAATTATATAGGAATCATTATTATGCAAAACGAAAATTTCCGCTGCGAGGCGTACAAAAAGTGCGGAGGCTGTCAGCTTGACGTAACGTACAAGCAGCAGCTTTCATATAAGCAGCGAACGGTAATAAAACTGCTCGGCAGATACGCGCGCGTATCTCCGATAGTAGGTATGGAAAATCCGCTCGGCTACCGCTGCAAGGTGTCAAGCGCATTCGGCTTTTCGCGCGGACACGCTATATACGGCATATGGCAGTCCTCGTCACAGAGAATAGTGCAGATAGACTCCTGCGCGCTTGAGGACAGCCGCGCCGCAAAAATCGTAGAGGCAATCCGCATTTTGCTCCCGAAATTCGCTCTGCGCACCTACGACGAGCGCACGCGCGAGGGCTTCCTTCGCTTTGTCACTATCCGCATCGGCAAGGCTACCGGTGAAATCTTAGTTGCCCTCGGTGTCGGCGGTGAGTACAAGGAGGCAGCCGCTTTTGCAGAAAAGCTGAAAGAGCGTTGCCCTGAGATAACCACCATAGTGCAAAATATAAGTCGCGGCAGACTTAACCTTTTACTTGGCGAAAAAGAAACCGTGCTTTACGGCAAGGGATACATCACCGACCGCCTCTGCGGCTACGATTTTCGCATCTCGGCGCGCTCCTTTTTTCAGATAAATCCGTCGCAGACAGAAAAGCTATACTCCACCGCTGTTGAATTTGCGAGTCTCAGCGGCAGTGAAAGCGTTATTGATGCGTACTGCGGTGTAGGTACCATAGGCATTATCGCATCAAAGGGCGCAAAAAAAGTGACCGCCGTTGAGGTAAACGCCGATGCAGTAAAAAACGCTGCCGAAAACGTGAAAATCAACGGCATTGAAAATGTGAACGTGCTTTGCGGTGATGCCGGCGAGTTTATGACACGGCTTGCCGAGAATGGCGAAAGCTGCGATGTGGTCTTTACCGATCCGCCGCGAAGCGGCTGCTCAAAGGAGTTTCTGACAGCTCTCACCGCCCTTGCGCCAAAGAAAATCGTATACATCTCCTGCAATCCCGAAACTCTTTCGAGAGATATGTATTACCTCACCAAAAACGGCTACAAAGCCGAAAAAATCCAACCCTTTGATATGTTCCCTTTTACAAAGCATATCGAAACAGCCGTGCTGCTCACACGCACTTTCGACAAATGACCAAAAAATGGCAGTTCATCACGAACTGCCATTTTTATTACTTTCTATCTTTTTCAATCAGTATTTTCAGTGCTTCGATGGCGGTGCGGATAGCGAGATCGGTATCCTCGTTCTTTGCGCCCTCGTCGTCGTAGCCCGCATTCTTTCGCTCCTGATTCCAAACGGTGTGGAAAACTGCACCTGCTCTTGCACCGAGCGATGCCGCAACTACGAACTGCGTTGCGCTCTCCATCTCACTGCAGAGCACGCCGAGGCGTTTCCACGCCTCCCACTTGATTCTTAATGTTTCGGCAATCGGCATACGCTCGGGTGAATGCTGACCGTAAAATGAATCCTTGCTCTGCACAACGCCTGCGTGATAGCGACTGCCCATATTTTCTGCCGCCTTTACAAGCGCTTGCGTCACTTCAAATGTTGCAGACGGCGGATACTCTATCGGCGCATACTCGCTTGCAGTTCCCTCCTGCCTTACCGCAGAGGTCGCAATAACAAGGTCGCCTGCACAAACCTTCAGATTTATGCCGCCGCAGGTACCT
>JAZSKM010000113.1:0-4039 GCA_045534835.1 Eubacteriales bacterium
AAGACCGCTTGGCCTCCGACTTATACCCCTGCCGCACCAGATACCGCCTTTTTTACCGACTTTGGCGGCGGAAAAGGCGATTCATTCGTATTGAGTTTTATGTACTGCATATCCTTTGGCTGTTCGCCCGGTGTATACGGCACAAGATTTTTATATTTACTGCTGAAAAATCTGCTCATTTTTACTCATCCTCAAGACGTATTACGGCGCTTTTCGCATGGGCGGTCAAGCCCTCTTTAGTCGCAAAGTATGCGACGTCTCCGGCAACCTTTTCAAGCGCTTCTTTCGTATAATACGTGTACTGTGTTTTTTTAATAAAATCATCTACCGAAAGCGGACTTGAAAACTTTGCGGTGCCGCTTGTCGGGAGAGTGTGGTTAGGTCCTGCAAAGTAGTCGCCGAGTGCCTCGGGGCAGTTGCGCCCCATAAATACAGAGCCTGCGTGGCGGATGCTGTCAAGATAATCAAAAGGATTATCGACGAGAAGTTCAAGATGCTCAGGCGCAATCTCATTTGCAATATCTATCGCCTGCATAAGATTTTCAGCAACTATTATTTTGCCGTTTTTGTCTATCGACTCGCGCGCGATATCCGCGCGGAGAAGCTGCGGTATCTGCTTTTCAAGCTCGGCACTGACTGCGTTTGCAAGTTCTGCCGAGTCGGTGACAAGCACCGCGCTTGCAAGGCGGTCGTGCTCAGCCTGCGAGAGCAGATCTGCCGCTGCGTGTGCAGGATTTGTACCGCCGTCTGCTACTATAAGTATCTCGCTCGGGCCTGCTATCATATCAATAGAAACCTGACCGAACACCTGCTTTTTCGCCTCTGCAACATACGCATTGCCGGGACCCACTATCTTGTCAACCCTCGGTATGCTCTCTGTACCGTAGGTAAGCGCGGCTATCGCCTGCGCACCGCCTACCTTGAAGATTTTGTCAACGCCTGCAATTTTTGCAGCCGCGAGAATGACAGGATTAACCTTTCCGTCAGCCGACGGTGGCGTCACCATAACGACCTCGCGGCAGCCTGCAATTTTTGCAGGGATAGAGTCCATAAGTACCGTTGACGGATACGCCGCAGTGCCGCCGGGGACATAAAGCCCTGCGCGGTCAACGGGTATGACCTTTTGCCCTACGATTATGCCGTTTTCATCATTTATGATGAAGCTGTTTCGCACCTGCTTTTCGTGGAATTTGCGGATATTTGCCGCCGCAGCGGACAGTATTTCAAGAAATCTCGGTTCAACTGCCGCTACTGCCTCGTCAATTTCCTCTTTGCTCACCGCAAGGGAAGAAAGCTTTGCCTTATCAAACTTTTCACAGTATTTATACAGCGCGCCATCCCCGTTTTCGCGGACATCCTTTATGATGTCGGCAACTACCGTCTCGACATTAACTGTCGGCACTGCCCTTGCGAAAATATCCGCATTTGAGACCTCGCCGTATTTTAAAATCTTAATCATTTCCAAGTTCCCTCATAAGTTTTTCTATCTGCGCAGTCTTGAATTTGAAGTTTGCCTTGTTAGCGATAAGACGCGCGCTGATAGGTACTATTGTTTCGACCACTTCAAGATTGTTCTCGCGAAGGGTGGTACCCGTTTCAACTATGTCAACAATAACATCCGATAGTCCGAGTATCGGCGCAATTTCGATTGAGCCGTTTAAGTGAATTATATCAATATCTCTGCCGCGCTTGCGGTAGAAGGAGGTTGCTATATTTGAAAACTTTGTAGCAACGCGGAGAGGACGACGCAGGTCGTCACGGAAATCCGCCATAGCCGCAACAGCCATACGGCATTTGCCTATGTCAAGGTCTAAAAGCTCGTATACGTCAGGCTCATATTCAAGCAGGATATCCTTTCCGCAAACGCCTATATCAGCCGCGCCACGCGCAACATATATGGCAACATCAGAAGGCTTTACCCAAAAGTATCTTACGCCTGCAGCTTCATTTTCAAAAATCAGCTTGCGGTTATTCTCTTTAATTGACGGGCATTCAAAGCCTGCAGCCTCAAACATTGCATACACCTTTTCGCCAAGTCTGCCCTTTGGAAGCGCTATATTAAGCATCTGTCTTAACCTCGCCTTCGCAAAGTTTTAAAAGTCTTCGGTACTTAAGACCGCGCGGTATGTCACGCTGTACGCTGACACTTACTCCTTCTGCGGCAAGCTTTTCTGCCGCCGCGTGTACCTGTGAAACGGTGCTGTCATCACCGTAAAGCAAAAGTGTGTCAACATCATACTCATATGGCTCCTCGCCGAGCAGTGCAAGACGGTCGGTGTAGACAGCAAATCCAACTGCGCCCGAACGCTTGTTCATTTTCAGCATAAGGCTGTCGTAGCAACCGCCCGAAAGCAGACTTTCAGGTATTCCCAAAACAAAGCCTTTAAACAGTATACCGTTATAGTAACTGAGGTTATCGACCACAGAAAAGTCTATTCTGACAGAGTCAAGAATGCTTTTTTCAAGACAGCAGAGTATCCTTTCAAGGCGATAAACCTTGGTAGTGTCGCATATACCGCTAAGCAGTTTCTTAACCTGTGGAAGCACCTCGCTCGGCGCACCGTAAATGCTGACAAGCCCTGTAAGCACCTGCACAGCAGTGTCCGAAACCCCGTTTTCCTCGCAAATACTCTTTATTCCGCCGCAGTTTTTCTCGCCGATGCATTTGATAATGCTGTCACGAAGTCCAAGCGGTATGCCGAGCGCATTTATCACTGTCAGAATGAGTCCAAGGTCAGAAATGTCAAGCACAAATTGCTCGGAAATGCTCGCAAGGCTCATCGCCGCGAGCATAATTACCTCGCTAATGCAATAGTCGTCTATTTTTCCAAGGCATTCAAGTCCAACCTGCATTATCTCGCGGTAGGAACGGCTGCCCTTGTCAGCGCGATAAACATTTTCGTTATAATACAGCTTTTGCACGAAAGTGGGTTCGTCCTTGCTGTTTTTGACTATCGACAGAGTAACGTCAGGCTTTAGCGCCATAAGCTTTCCGCCTGCATCGGTAAATGTAATTACTCCGTCCGAAATAAGAAAGTCCTTGTTTTTGGCATAGAGGTCGTATTCCTCAAATTTGCTCATCTTGTACTGTGAGTATCCGTGACGGCTGTAAAGCGAGCGAAGAGAAAATGCCACTCGCTCGCTAAAGCTCATCGGCAATGAATCAATAATCATTTTACTCCTCCAGAGCGCCAAGCTTTTCTATCGCATTCTTGTATCCGCCGCTGCCGTAATTCAGGCACTTGCTCACGCGCCCGATAGTAGCGGTGCTGACATTGACCTTTTCGGTTATCTTCTGATAGCTCATTCCCTCTGACAGAAGAATAGCCGTGTCAAGGCGCTGCGCCATATCCTCAATTTCCTTAATGGTGCAGATGTCCTCAAAATAGTCATAGCACTCGTCAATAGTTTCAAGATTTAAAATCGTCTGAAACAGACGGTCAAGCGAAGCATTGCGAAATTTTTTCATCTTTCCACCTCGTAAATTTATTACTTTACTATATTAACACTTTACCTCGTTAAAGTCAAGGGGAATTTATTATTTTATAATAAATAGAAATCTGCAAAGGCTTTCCTTTGCAGATTTCTTCTTATTTCATTGTTGCGTACATTACGGCCTTTATGGTGTGCATACGGTTCTCCGCCTCGTCAAATACGATTGACCGCGCGCTCTCAAACACTTCGTCTGTCACTTCCATACACTCAAGACCAAACTTGTCGTATATCTCCTTGCCGACAGTAGTCTTAACATCGTGGAATGCAGGCAGACAATGCATAAATACTGTATCCTCACGAGCACTGTCCATAAGGGCTTTATTAACCTGATAAGGAAGGAGATCATCGATACGCTCTTTCCACACTTCTGCAGGTTCGCCCATGGAAACCCATACGTCCGTATAGATAACATGTGCGTTTGCTACAGCTTTCTTGGGGTCAGTTTCAAAAGTAAGGGTTGCGCCTGTTTCCTTAGCTACTTCCCGACATTTAGCTACAAGCTCGCTGTCCGGGAAATACTTCTCAGGTGCACAAGCTGTAAAAT
>JAZSKM010000119.1:0-2396 GCA_045534835.1 Eubacteriales bacterium
AAATCCCGTGAGGTAACACTCGTACCGGTTCGACCCCGGCCTCCGGCACCAATTTAATATCGCGGGGTGGAGCAGCCTGGTAGCTCGTCGGGCTCATAACCCGAAGGTCGTGTGGTTCAAATCCCGCCCCCGCAACCAGAATAAAAAGTCCGTAAACACTGTATTCACAAGGGTTTACGGACTTTTTCTATGCCGAAATTATTCAATTTCAATATTGCATTTTTGACATTTTTTAACCTATTTTTGCATTATGTAGGGTGTCAAACAGGGTGTCAAAATCAAATAGCGCAGTAAGCAAGGTTATCCTCGCCTACTGCGCTTTAACTTTAGTCTGCAACTGAATTATCGCACTCGTCCGAGCCCTGATTTTCGCCCGATGCGGCGATTTGTCCCGCCGCCTTGTTCTTCACTCCTGCAAAGTCGATAAGGCCCTCTGCGGCAAGATACGCCACTACGGAAGCAACGATAGTTGTCATTCCTTCGGTAGTGCTGCCATTCGAGAGCAGTACGATACCGCTGACGATACCGGCAACTGCTACGAGAAACTTGCGGCTCGTGAGTTTAGGTTTCAGTGTGTTCATATGTAGTTTCCTCTCTTTTGGGGTTATTACCCTTTATTTTTTCTCTGTTCTCGGCTGCACTCTTGAGCATATAACTGACTATGCCGCCAGTCATCGGCGCACCGATGTACATAAGCAGGTCGCTAAGGCTCACGGTCATATCTCCACGTGCTACCTGCACCGTTACGACAACGAAACCGAACAATGCGCCCACAAACCACAGCACAATCATCGCACCGAGGCAGCGCTTTGAAAACTGCACAAACTTCTTTGCTTTTTTCTGCTTGCGCTCAATAGTTATCTTCATTTCAGCGCCTCATACATCTTTCTGAAAAAGTCGAGCGGATAAGGGTGCCGCATCGCCTTAAGAGAAGCGGCAGCGGTTGCCTTATCATCATATCCGACCTTTTCAACAATCAGCTTTATGTAGTCATCCTTAGCAAGTCCGCCTATCACCTTTTCGCCCTTGAGGTACGGCGCGCCGTCAATAGCCTGTCCGTTCTTCTCAAGCTGAAAATGCAAATGTGCACCCTGACTGTCTCCGGTGTTACCCATAAAGCCGAGCACAGTGCCTTTCTTCACTGTAGCACCTACACGCACCGAAGCGGGAATAGAGCCGTATTTAAGGTGAAAATACCTCGATACCATACCGCCGCCGTGGTCTATGTCAACATAGTTGCCCTCGGGATAGCGCTTATCAACCCCCGTAACGATATCCTTTACCCTTATAACTCTACCGTCTGCAATGGCCACTATGTTCGCCGTGGTGTTATACCCGATATTGCGCACAACGTCAACACCGATATGCGGTATATTTCCACGCATCTCCCCAAACGGCGAAGTTTCGTATATGTCGCCCTGCTCCTTAAAGACCGGCGACTGTTTAAGTCCGTATTTTTTTCCCATACTATTCCTCTCCTATCTGCTTGCGGTGAAACCCCTCAAGTACGGTTATACGGTGCTCGAACTCATCAAGCTGTCTTCCGTGCGCGTCAAGGCGTTTATTGGAGTTTTCAAGGTTATCATTAAGGCTGTCAACCGAGCAATTGAGCTTCGTTATGCTCGTGTTAAGTTTAATTATCGGTGTAGATATACTTATGCCAAAGCCCACAAGTGCTATTAAACCGACTACGATTTCCCAAGTCATTCCGCGCCCTCCGTGTCCTCCACTTCCTGCCACATAGATATATCGGGCAGCTCGTCCACGCCGTCAATATAAACCATATGCTCTCTCTTGTCGCCGTTTACAAGGATTTTACCTTCGTTTGCGGCGAGTACTACTCTGATTAACATACTTTATTCCTCCTCGTTTGTTTTTGCTTCTGCGGCAATAATAGCGTTATATTCCTCTTCGGTTATTTCGTAGTAAGCAGAAGCATCTGCATCCACCGCAAGATGAACAATTTTGCCGTAGTCTTTCCCATTGGTGAGTATCATACCCTCCTCGGCATATAATGTTGTTCTTGTTCTCATATATTTTCTCCTTTATAGTCTGCTTATAGTCCAGTTATCATACGGCGCAATCAGCGTTTCCCACTCTTCGTCCGTAAATGCCGCCGTAACTGCGTTATTTGATACCGATAAAGTTTGTCCTGTTGCCGTGGTTGATAAATGCGTAACTGTGCTAATTAAACTATCTTTATCAAGCGGTGACCAATGTATATCTAAACTGTTGCCTATTACGCCCTCAAAACTAATTTCTGCGAGTTTATTTGCTCTCGCAAAACAGTTTGGAAACGTGTGTTTTTCAGCCACTATGCACTTTTCAACATAAACCAAGTTTGGAGTGTCCATAAACACCTCTGACACTAATGATGCATTTGAAAAATCCATAGT
>JAZSKM010000023.1:0-7416 GCA_045534835.1 Eubacteriales bacterium
TTGCCCATCGCCAAGTTCCTGCCCCTCCTTTTTCCTCGCTTTATCCGCCACCGGCGGCGCTCGAAAACGTCCCCTACTGCGCTACATCCCGATGTATGATATTATACGGGAAGTAAATGAAAATGTCAAGGCTTTAAGCAACAAAAAACACAACGCTTGGTGTGTTTGCCCTTAGGCAAGCGCACCAAGCGTTGTGTATCATTTTACAGTTTAGAATAGCCGTGGCAGTTTACAAGGGCATCAATTTTTACACCCTGCTTGCAGAGCGGGCATTCGTGCGAGGGAGTGCTGAAGTAGTCTGCAATATCGTTAGGGTTGAATGCCGAATGAACCTTTATACCGCCAATCTCCTCCTGCGTTGCAAATATAGCTGCAACGCCTGTGGTGAGGCCGCCGTAATACTTTACAGCCTCCATTGCGCCGCGTACAGTGTTTCCCGAGGCAACCGAAACTGCAAGAATAAGCACGTGCTTTCCTGCAATCATATGAATGAGGTTGTCTCTGAAAAGAAGCTGGTTTGACGAGGTAGACTCGGGCGTTACAACGTAAACGGTATTATGGGCATTCATACTCATAATACTGCTGCGTGTAATCTGGTTTGCGAGGCAGGTACCGATAACCTCTGTGCCGTCAAGGCAGAGGATTGTATCAATTATTGTCGATGTACTATAGTAAGAGCAGAGCTCTTCTGCAACTGCTCGAGCTTCGGTAAGACGTGACTTCTGCGTTGCAACATCTATATAATAGTTTGAATGATAGCTGCTTGTCGCAAAGTGTCCGGGAACGACACGGAGAAAAAGATTTTTACGTTTTGTACCTATTTTTAATACATTAGTAGTTGGCATATATATCTCCTCCAAAGTGGGAATGTGGTATTATTTTACAATAAAAACGGTTTGGATGCAATAGGTTTTGTTAATTTTCTCTAATGACTCTGCATTTTTTAATTCCATAATACTCAAAAGCGCGTATTGCATCGCTCGAAAGCCGCTCGCCGCAAACGGCAATAGAAACCGCAGGAGGGCAGGTGACTGAGGGAGAGGCGAGTATTCTGCCGCTTGCAAGAGAAACATCGATCTCTTCACTCGGAGACATAACGGCATCTCTTACGGAGAGAGCCTTTTCGGGAAAAGGCATATACGGCGGATTTTCCGCTACTCGTGCAGCCTTTTTTACGCTTAGCAGAGCGTTTTCAAGCGTGGCAAGCTCATCATCCGAATTTTCGACAGTGAGCATCAGCGTTAAAAAATCGCGGTCGCAGAACTCGCACACTATGTTATTATCAAGCAGAATTTTTGCGAGTGACTCACCCGTATATCCGTAGCTTTTTGGAGCAAGAGTGATTTTCAGCGGCTCATTTCCACAAAGTGTGTAGCCAGCACTCTTGAGTCTGAATTTGAGCGCGCTTACCTTTTTCGTAAAGGCGGCAAGCTTCTCGCGGTAGCCGTCTGCAAGGTATGCGTTTGCCGCATCGAGCGACTGCAGTATCAGGTATGAGGGGCTTGTTGAAGCAAACAGTGCCATAGCGCTTTCGGCGCTATCGCAAATAAGGCTTGGCGCATCATTTGAAATGTGCAGATATGCACCTCCCGTGAGAACGGGCAGAGTTTTATGTGCAGAATCACAGCATGCATCCGCGCCAAGCGCAAGCGGATGGCGCGACTGTGCTAAAAATCCGAGATATGCACCGTGCGCATTGTCAACGAGTAGCAGCGCGCCGTGCTTGCGGCAGACTGTCGAGAGTGCAGCAATATCAAGCGTGTTTCCGAGATAATCCGGGCTTGTCAGATATACGGCGACAGGCGTTGCAACTGAGTTTTTGAAATACTCTTCAAGTGCATTTGCGGTTATTTCGCATGATATAATACTGCTACCGCCGTGCAGCCAGTCAATGTCAAAGTCGAGCAGAGCGGCGGCGCTTATAAATGTCTTGTGAGCATTTCTGCCTGCTGCTATAAGCGGCCTTTTGCCCGCGGATTTTGCATACAGAACCGCGAGATAGAGCATAGCGCGGATAGACAGCGAAGAACCCTCAGTGGAGTAAAGAGTTTTTTTACTACCGAAGAGTCTTGATGCGTTATCCTGACTTTCCCTGATGATTCCGTCTGCGCTGTAAAGTACATCAGCACCCTCTATTTCCGTAATGTCACGCGCCTCGGCACCGAGAAAGACCTCACCCTTATGCCCCGGCATATGCATACGGACAGCCTTGCTGTCAGCGTATTTTTTTACAAAATCGCAAATCGGTGTTTTCATTCTTCGTCAAGGCTTTTTGCCGCCTCAAGCATAATTGCACATTCCATACGCTTGCGGAAGAGGTCGCAGCCATATTTGTAAATACCTTTTACCGAGCCTGTGGCGTGATAAGCGTTGGCTGCGCAGCCGCCAGAGCAATAGAGCCGT
This sequence comes from Eubacteriales bacterium, assembly GCA_045534835.1. Classification (GTDB taxonomy): domain Bacteria; phylum Bacillota; class Clostridia; order Oscillospirales; family CAG-272; genus UMGS902. The sequence continues at coordinate 2,404 of JAZSKM010000023.1, forward strand.
GCCCAGCAGTCGCGGCATTCTTCTCTGGAATAAACATTGCACTCGGCAAACTCGTTTTGCGCTTCGGTATTGGTTATGCCCTCAAAAACGCTGCCGAGTTTGTATTTATCCTCGCCGACAAACTGATGACACGGGTAAAGGTCGCCCCATGGGGTAACCGCCATATACTCGGTACCCGAGCCGCAGCCGGAAATTCTCTTATAAATGCAGGGACCGCCTTTTAAGTCAATCATATAGTGATAGAATGTAAAGGGGTCGCCCTCACGATGCTTTTTCAGCATAAGCTCAGCGAGCTTTTCGTATTGTTCAAGGACAATAGCCTTGTCATCCTCGGTCAGTGCAGACGGGTCATCGGGAGCGCATACAACAGGCTCCATGCTAAGCTCTTTGAAGCCAAGGTCGAGCATCTGCTCAATGTCCTTTAAAAAGTCGGGGTTCGCGTGGGTAAAGGTGCCGCGCATATAGTAGTTCTCGCCACCGCGCGCCTCTACAAGCTTCTGGAATTTCGGTACGATTGTGTCCCAGCTTCCTTTGCCCTGATAGTCAACGCGATAGCGATCGTGAATTTCTTTTCTGCCGTCAAGACTGAGAACCACGTTACTCATTTCCTTGTTTGCAAATTCTATAACGTCATCGTCAATAAGAATTCCGTTAGTGGTGAGCGTAAAGCGGAAGTTTTTACCCTTTTCCTTTTCGATAGAGCGCGCGTATGCAACAAGCTGCTTTACAACGTCAAAGTTCATAAGCGGCTCGCCGCCGAAGAAGTCAACCTCGAGGTTACGTCTGCCGACAGAGTTTTCTACAAGAAAATCAAGCGCTCGTTTGCCAACTTCAAAGTTCATGAGCGCTCTTTCTCCGTGGTACTTGCCCTGACTTGCAAAGCAGTAGGAGCAGTTTAAGTTGCACACGTGTGCGATATGCAGGCAGAGCGCCTTGACAACGCCTGAGGTTTTAGCCTTTAGCTTGCCTGCAATAGGCTCGTATGTATCCTCTGTGTAGAGCTTGCCTGCCTTTTTCAGTTCTTCAAGCTGTTCAAAGCAGGAATAAATCTCCTCTTTGGTCACGTCATCTCTGCCGCTGTATTTTTCGAGAATGTGCGCACAGATGTCCTCGTGGGAAGCGCTTTCGTACATCCCGATAATGTCGTACGCAACCTCGTCAACGATGTGGACGGAGCCTGAGCATACATCAAGCACGATATTAAGACCGCCGAGTTTATAAGAGTGAATCATATTTTATCTCCGTGATATAATTTAGCAAAAACGCCGCCATAACGGCGGCGTTTTCGATAGATTTTTAAATTAGTCGTTCTCTTTGTTCTCGCACTGCTGGTTAGCAATACCGCAAGAGGTCTTGCAAGCGGACTGGCAAGAGGTCTGGCATTCGCCGCAACCGCCTACCTTGTCGCAAAGGTTCTTGGTTTCAAGAGTCTTGATTGTCATAGTACAGTCCTCCGACAAAATAGTATTTTACTCTAAAATGATAACACAGTCGAAGGTATAAGTCAATATTTTTATAAAAAATGAACCTATTTTTTTGTGTTTGCCTTGTAAAATCTGATTTTTAATGCTATCATTATTATAAACTTTCTAAATAAACAGCGAGGTGTAAACGATGACTGATATTGCAAGCGTAGACAAGAACTTTAACTTTCCTACGAAGATCGAAAAAGAGGATGTTAAGTTTTACAGCGTTAAGGAAGAGCCGTTCAAGGTTTACGGCATTTATTTTGATAACGGCCGTTACCGCCGTTTGCCTGAGGCAGTTGCCGCAACTGTTAATAATGGCGTTTTGCACTTTCATGCAAACACTGCCGGCGGCAGAGTGAGATTTGTTACCAACAGCTCTTATGTTGCGCTTCACATAAATGTTTCCAAGGTCGGAAAGAATCCTCATTTTGCACTTACCGGCTCGACCGGCTGTGACCTGTACGTCGGAAACGTATACAGAGGAATGTTTATACCGCCGTTTGGCACCGTTGATTCTTACGAAGGTGTTATTGAACTTGGCGGCGATGCAGAGAAGGAGATAACCATAAATCTCCCGCTTTACGCAGACGTTCATGAGATTTATATAGGTCTCAAGGAGGGTGCTACGGTTAAAGAGCCTACTCCGTACGTGGATATGAAGCCCATAGTTTACTACGGCTCCTCCATAACGCAGGGTGCCTGTGCTTCAAGACCCGGTATGAGCTACTCAAGCATTATTTCGAGAAGATTCAACTGCGACTACGTAAACCTCGGTTTTGGCGGCAGTGCAAAAGCAGAGGATACTATTATTGACTATATAAACGGCCTTGATATGTCTGTTTTTGTGTATGACTATGACCATAATGCACCGAGTGCTGAGTATCTTAAGAATACTCACGAAAAGATGTATAGGGCAATAAGAGAAAAGCATCCCGACCTTCCTATAATAATGATGTCACGCCCGCGCTACACTCTTGTAGGTGAGGACAAAAAGCGCCGTGAGGTTGTGAGAGAATCCTATAATAACGCTGTTGCGGCCGGCGATAAGAACGTATATTTCCTTGACAACGAAGCACTTACTGCAATGTGCGGATGTGAAGGAATTGTAGATGGTACCCACCCCACCGACTACGGTCTTGCTTCTATGGCAAAGGCAGTGGGCGACGTGCTTGAAATTATTTTTGCTAAAATGTAGTTTTAAAGGCTAAGACTATTCATAATCCCGAGAAATATTATGCTAATATAGTATTCTGTATATAGGACACAAATCTTTGAAATAGCGAAAGGAAAATCAATATGTCAATGATTTTTTCAAGAACAACAAAATGTGCAGTATGCCAAAGCGATGTCAGCATCAGAGTTATTGGCAGTACTAACGCTTTTGGACCGTGCGATCTGGATATGCGTCCGCCGGAAATGCAAAGAAGCACGATGCATTTCTGGATAAACGTATGCCACCACTGCGGATACATTTCGAGTAATATAGCAACGCTTCCGGAGGGTGCTACTAAAGAGACGGTAGAAGAACTGCTGTCAACCTATAAGTATAGATATACAGACGATATTGATTTTTCAAGCGAGCTTGCCCGTAATTTTTATCAGTACCATATGATTTTAATGAAATTCGGCAGGCAGGATGATGCTTTCTACGCTTTGCGCAACGCAGCTTGGGCTTGTGATGATGAGGCTGATAAAAAGAATGCCGTACGTTGCCGTCTCTTAGCACTGAACCTTATTGATAAGATGATTGCAGATAATGCAGACAACGAAAACCTTGAATTGGTGAAGATTGATTTTCTGAGGCGAAGCGGTCGTTTTGCAGAGGTCATAGAGAGGTACAGTGACAAAAAGTATTCCAAAGAGCTTTTAAATAAAATCGTAAAATTCCAGATTGAGAAATCCGAGCAGGAGGATGATTCCTGCTATACAGTCGGCGATGTTGGCTGATAGACAGTCATTTAGGTGAACAGCATGAAGCTTTTATCATTTGGCGAGGTCCTTTGGGACGTATATCCCGATAAAAAATTCATAGGCGGTGCGCCGATGAATTTTGCCGCGCATTTTGCAAAGCAGGGCGGAGAGTCGGCTATGATATCCGCACTTGGAAAGGATGAGCTTGGTAAGGCGGCGGTGGCACAGCTTGAAAAATGGGATATTGACACATCGTTTATTACATATCCCCTGGGTAAGGAAACGGGTAAGTGCCTCGTAACACTTGACGAAAAGAAGCTTCCCTCATACAATCTGCTTTTCGATGTTGCGTACGACTTTATTTCCTGCGACGGGGTACAGGGCAACTACGATGCCGTTTATTTTGGCACGCTTGCACTCCGCAGTGAGTACAATAAGCAAATGCTCGGCGGACTTCTTGGCCGTGAGAAATTCAGCGAGGTTTTCGTTGACCTCAATATCCGTCCTCCTTTTTACAATAGGGACTCCATACTCTTCGCGCTTGAAAATGCAACAATAGTTAAAATCAGCGATGAGGAAATGTCTGTGGTTCTTTCCGAAATCGGTTTTGATGAGTCGGACAACTATATAGCCGTTTCAAAGGCGCTTGCAGAGAAGTTTAAAAACCTCAGAGTTATCATTGTAACTCTCGGTGCAAAGGGTGCATTTGCGTATAACTGTGCAGATGGCGAGTGCTACTCTTGCGATGCGGTAAAGGTTAAGGCGGTTTCTACCGTTGGTGCGGGCGACAGCTTCTCCGCATCATTCCTTGCAAGGTATCTTTCTGGTAACAGCATAGACAGCTGCCTTGCACACGCATCCAAGGTTGCTGCATTTGTTGTATCAAGATTTGATGCAGTGCCGGATTATACAGCAGAAGATTTTAATTAATAATGTAAAAATCGTACATTCCGCAGTTTGCGGAATGTACGAAAAACATTTTTAAACTTTTTTGAAAAAACTATTGACATTTGCATTATACGCTGTTATAATGCTTTTGTTACCTAAGACAGCAGGTTCAAGGTAAAAGCATATGTTGCTTTCCTGCCGAGGAATGTTTATAAATGTATTTTTGTAATCTTTCTTTCGGTATCTTTCTGTCTTACCGTAGAAAGATTTATTTTTTTATCAGTAACACGGAGGTGAAATTACTATGCCAAGCAAGAAGATTCTCGAAGCAAAGCAGGCAACAGTAGCAACACTTGCCGAAAAACTCAAAACCGCAGCTTCCGGCGTACTTGTACAGTATGAGGGTATCACCGTTGAGGACGATACCAAGATGCGTGCAGCTCTCAGAGCAGCAGGCGTTGAATACTCTGTAATTAAGAACTCTATCACCGGCAGAGCTTGTGATGAGGTTGGCTACGGTGCAATGAAGGAACACCTTCACGGTATGACCGCACTTGCAATCAGCCAGGATGACCCCATCGCTCCCGCTAAGATTCTTAAGGAGTATGTTGAAAAGGTTGAGAATTTTGAGTTCCGCGCAGGTTTTGTTGACGGTGCAGTCGTTGACGTTGCGACTGTTAAGGAACTGGCTGACACTCCTTCCAAGGAAGTTCTCGTCGGCAAGGTTCTCGGCAGCTTGCAGTCT
>JAZSKM010000186.1:0-12630 GCA_045534835.1 Eubacteriales bacterium
TAAGACCGCTTGGCCTCCGACTTATAACAGCGCCGGTGATAACGTTCTTAAGCTTGGTTCTTACAAAAGCTGCGCCCTTGCCGGGTTTAACGTGCTGGAATTCAACAACCTGAAGAACATTGCCGTCCATCTCAAAAGTAATACCGTTTTTGAAATCTCCTGCTACTACCATATCAAAAAAATCCTTCTCAACGACCGGTGATATTTTGAAAGGGACTCTTAGCATATGCGGTCGTTGTCGCACATACCCGCCCACAATAAATTATTACATTTTATTCTAACCTATTTTTCGCAGATTTGCAATAGTTTTCACGAAAAATCTTGAAAAGCGGAGGCTTTTTTGAGTGGCACACAATTTTTGCGCGGTCATATTATGGTATCGAGGGGGCGAAAATGCGTCACCTAAAGCTATTGCTTTTTACTGTTTATGCCGCTTTTGCGGCGGAATGGAGATTACTATGAATAACAACTGTCTTTGCAATCTTTTTGACAACAACTGCACCTGGATAATCGTTATTATCGCTCTTATACTTCTCTTTAACTGCGGCTGCTGCTAAAAATCCATAAAAAGGGCTACCCCACGGGGTAGCCTTGATTTTTAGTTGGTTTCGGGAGGTACAAATTCAAAAATATTCCTAAAAATTTCTTTGCAGTATGTGTGGTATTCTCTTGTACTCTTTTTTCCGAGAAGATATGAAAAGCTGCTCACCTCGCGTATGCACAGAAGTGTGTCGCGGTCCATACCCTTAAGCACCGAAAAGTACTGACCGAGTGGCGTGTCGCCTATACGGATGCTGTACTCGTCATACGCGTTTTCGGGAGTATATCCGAGTACGTCCGAGAGCTTCATAAAGCCTGAGATTTTTTCTCCGTCGTCACCCATCACATAAACGCTTGAATAAAGATGCGGGTCGAGCAGGCATATTACGGTGTCGCCTGCAATAATGTGATTGTCAAAAGCTTCACGGTTTGCGGCGAGATGCTCGTAGTTGATTATCATATTTGCCGCCGCTTCGCCGAGCGCATCAAGCTCGCCGTTTATCTGCTCATCGGACAGAATGTAAAAGTCCACAAGCTCGGCAAGCGCACGCCCGTCACCCGTTCTGTCCTCGGTTATGCTCGAAAATGCGCTTTCAAAGTTCATAGAATCGGTCTGCCCGAACTTGTAGGGACCTGCGTAAAGTATGTACACATCCGACTCTGCGCGGGTACACATCTGTAAAGAGCAGACAAGCAGGGTTATTACTATAAAGCCTATTATTATTACCGTCCATTTATAGTGATACCAGAAGTTGTCAAGCCATTTTAAGGCTTTGCCGCCCGGTTCGTAAACGGGCGAGAGCTTTTCTTCTCTTTCTTGCATAATGCATCTCCTTTACGGAATTCTTTGCAAGAATTATAACATTTTAAACAGATAATTGCAATAATAATTATGTATAGATTTCAACTGTTGCAAAATCTGTAAACTTGGTGTATAATATAATATTGGAAAACTTTAAGCCGATGGCGTGCGTGTTCGACTCCCGTCGGCTTATGCAGGAGGCTGCTATGAAGATTGTCGGCATCACAGGCCCAAGCGGCAGCGGCAAGGGATATCTCTCTGCCGAACTTGAAAAGCTCGGATATGTTCACCTTGACGCGGACAGTATATATCACAGTTTGCTTTCTTCAAGCGATGAGATGAAGGCGGAGCTTGTACGCGCCTTTGGCAGTGAGATAGAAAAGGACGGCGAAATAGACCGAAAAGCTCTCGGTGCAAAGGTGTTTGGCAAAGGTAATGCGAGAAGGCTGTTGCGTCTTAACAAAATAACGCACAAATATGTTTGCCGCGAATATATAAAGCATATTATTTCCTATAAGGAGCAGGGCGCAAAGGGAATTATAATTGATGCGCCGCTGCTTATCGAGGCACGGCTTGATAAACTGTGTGACACAAATGTGTTCGTTACCGCAAGCCGCGAGGTGCGTGTGTCACGCATTATGGAGCGTGATAAAATTGACCGTACCGCCGCGAAGATGCGTATAGACTCGCAAAAGGACGACACATTTTATGCAAAATGCTGTCAGCATATTTTTTTGAACAACGGCGAGGAAAGTGCCGCGGATTTTGCACTTGAGCTCGACAGACTTTTAGACGGAGGCAGTAAGTGAAGGCGATAAAGAATATCGGTGCAGTAATTCTGATAATAATTCTTTCGGTGCTTGTGGGGCTTTTTGCGCAGTTTGTGAAAAATCTCTATGACCGCTCGGCGTATCCAAGGCAGTACAGCGAGATAGTTTCGCAGTATGCGGCGGAGTACCGTATCCCAGAGGCGGTAGTCTACTCGGTGATAAAGTGCGAGAGCGGCTTTGACAGCGCCGCAGTTTCAAAGTCGGGCGCAATAGGTCTTATGCAGATAATGCCGGACACGTTTGAATACCTTTGTGAGAAAAAAGGTACATCATATGAAAGCGGAATGCTGTATGATCCGAAAACAAACATAGAATACGGCGTATACTATCTATCGTTGCTCAGACAGCGCTTTGGCATATGGGAGAATGTTTTTGCCGCGTATAACGCAGGCCCTACCCGAGTAGAGGGGTGGATAGAAGAGGGCAAAGTAACTGAGGACGGAAAGCTTTCGGATATCCCCGTACCCCAGACTGCGGCATACGTTGAAAAGGTGATAAAGGCAATAGTAAAGTACGAAGAAATGTATTACACCGAGAAATAAAACAAAAGGAGATAATCGCGGCTATGAACATTGCGAGAAATTAAGCTTTGGCAAAGCCGCTTTGTGAATTTGCCTCAATGCGCGAAACGCATCGGTTTTGGTAAAACACGGCAAATTCTTTAACTTTGTTTATTATTAGAAGGAGATATAAATTTATGGAAAACCTTGTTTACAAGAAGCAGAGCTCTTATGAAAAGGCTCCCGAAAAGACCGAAAAGGCTTATGAATTTGCAAAGGGATATATGGCATTCCTTGACAGCTCCAAGACCGAGCGCGAGGCGGTAGACACCGCTATTTCGCTTGCCGAGGCGAAGGGCTACAAACCCTATAAAATCGGCGACGAAATAAAGGCAGGCGACAAGATTTATCTTAACAACCGCGGCAAGAGTATTTATTTTGTGAAGATAGGCACCGAGAATATCGAAAACGGAATCCGTATCACTGCGGCGCATATAGATGCTCCCCGTATTGACTTAAAGCAGGTTCCGCTTTACGAGGCTGACGGAATGGCATTCCTCAAGACACACTACTACGGCGGTATCCGTAAGTATCAGTGGACCGCAATTCCGCTTGCGCTTCACGGCGTAGTCGTAAAGAGCGACAACAGCGTGGTTAATATTTGCATCGGCGAGGAGGACTGTGATCCTGTTTTCTACATCAACGACCTTCTCCCTCACCTTGCACAGAATCAGGCGAAAGAGCCTCTTGCTACCGCTGTCAAGGGCGAAACTCTCAATATTCTTTGTGGCTCTGCACCCCTTGCAGGCGAGGAGACCGATCCTATAAAGAAGAACGTTCTTAAGCTTCTTAACGAAAAGTATGGCATAACCGAAAGCGACTTTATCAGCGCGGAGCTTTCACTTGTACCTGCGGCAAAGGCACGCGACATAGGTCTTGACCGCGCACTTATCGGCTCTTACGGTCACGATGACAGAGTTTGTTCATATCCTGCACTTCGCGCACTTCTCGACTGTGAGGATGACACCCACACCGTTATGTGCGTGCTTGCAGACAAGGAGGAAACAGGCTCTATCGGCGTAACGGGTATGAAGAGCCAGATCTTCACCGACCTTATGGAGGAGATAGCGCTTGCCCTCGGAAAAAATCCGAGAGTGGTACGCGGCAATAGCATCTGTCTTTCCGCAGACGTTACCGCCTGCTACGACCCCAACTTTGCAGAGGTTTATGAAAAGCGCAACAGCGCAATTATAGGATGCGGCGTTTCTATGTCTAAGTACACAGGCTCACGCGGCAAGAGCGGCACTTCGGATGCAAATGCAGAGTTCGTCGGCAAAATCCGCAATATGCTTGATGAAAACGGCGTTGTGTGGCAGTCTGCAGAGCTTGGCAAGGTAGACGAGGGCGGCGGAGGAACCGTTGCCGCATATATTGCAAACCGCAATATCGACACTCTCGACATCGGCGTTGCCGTTATCTCTATGCACGCACCCTTTGAGGTTGTTGCTAAGGTTGACGTTTATTCGGCATATGAAGCATTCCTCGCATTCTGCAAATAGCACTTGAAAATCTGCGATTTTCAAGTGGTTTGGGGCGTTCACTCTCGTGGCGCTCACCGCGCCCGCCCCATTAAGGAGTAAAAAAGCCGGCACGTGTCCGTCTTTTTTACAGATTTTATTTGAATTTAATTAAGGACACATAAATGATAGACAAGCTTAAAAAGGCGGAGGAGCGCTTTGAAAAAATCGAAGAGGCGCTCGCCGATCCTGAAATTTTCACCAAACAGGAAGAATACAAGGCTCTTATGAAGGAGCGCAAGAACCTCCTTCCAGTAATAGAAAAATTCCGCGAGTACAAGGCGAGCGAGAACACACGCGAGGATGCAAGGGAAATGCGCGAGGACTCCTCACTCGAGAGCGAGCTTCGTGATATGGCAGCAGAGGAGTTTTCAGAGGCGAGCGAAAAGTGCGAAAAACTGCTTGAAGAACTGAAAGTTCTCCTGCTTCCGCGCGACCCTAATGATGACAAGAACGTTATTGTTGAGATACGTCAGGGTGCAGGCGGCGAGGAAGCGGCGCTCTTTGCAGGAGTGCTTTACCGTATGTATACGATGTATGCAAATGCGGCAGGATTTAAGACTGAGCTTATGAGCGCAAACGAAACCGAGCTTGGCGGATTTAAGGAAGTCAGCTTTATGGTTATCGGAGAGGGCGCTTATTCTAGACTCAAGTTTGAGAGCGGCGTTCACCGCGTTCAGCGCGTTCCCGAAACCGAGGCGCAGGGACGTATACAGACCTCTACTGCAACCGTTGCGGTGCTTCCTGAGGCTGAGGATGTTGAAATCGAGATTAACCCAGCCGACCTTAAAATCGAAACCTGCAAGTCGAGCGGTGCAGGCGGTCAGCACGTAAACAAGACCGAGTCTGCTATCCGCATTATCCATATACCCACAGGTATCATAGTAGAATGTCAGGAGGAGCGCAGCCAGTTCAAGAACCGTGACAAGGCGATGAAGATGCTGCGTACCAAGCTATATGACATCGAGATGTCAAAGCAGACAGAGGCAATAGCCTCTGCACGCAAGAGTCAGGTAGGCACAGGCGACCGCTCTGAGAGAATACGTACCTACAATTATCCGCAGGGACGTATCACCGACCACCGTATAGGACTCACTCTTTACTCGCTTGAAAACTTCCTTAACGGAAATATAAGCGAAATGATTGATGCGCTTATCACCGCCGACACCGCGGAAAAGTTAAAAGGAACAGAAGAATAAGCCAGATGAAAACTCATTTTGTAAACCAAAATGAAATAAATGACGAGCTGCTCGCCGCCGCAGGAAAAATCCTGCAAAGCGGCGGGCTTGTCGTGTTTCCCACCGAGACCGTTTACGGACTCGGTGCAAACGCGCTTGACGGGGATGCCGCGGCAAAAATCTATGCCGCAAAGGGACGTCCGAACGACAATCCGCTTATCGTACATATAGCATCTCCCGATGAGGCGGAAAAGTACGCTTATGTAAGTGAGGAATACTACCGTCTTGCAAGAGCGCTTATGCCGGGGCCTATAACCGTAATTATGCCGAAGCGTGACTGCATACCCGTCGGTGTTACCGGCGGACTTGACTCTGTTGGCATACGCTGTCCCGAAAATGCGGTTGCGCGTGCACTGATAAGCGCCGCAGGCGTGCCCGTGGCAGCTCCCAGCGCAAACATATCGGGCAAGCCCTCTCCCACATCGGCAGAGCACGTCAGATACGACCTTGAAAACAAGGTGGATATGATAATAGACGGCGGAGAATGTACCTTTGGTCTTGAGTCCACAATAGTAAAGCTTGACGGGGACAGGATCACTCTTCTTCGTCCCGGTGCTGTAACGCTTGATATGCTTCGCGCGCTTTTTGACAATATTGAGGTTGCCGATGCTGTTACGGACAAGCTGCCCGAGGATGCACGCCCGCTTTCCCCCGGTATGAAATACCGCCACTATGCACCGTCTGCTCCGCTCTGGCTTGTGGGAGGCAGTGACGAAAAGAGAACCTCGTATTTCTCCGCCGCAGACCGTGATACGCTGCTTATGATTTTCGATGAGGAGAAGGAGCTTTTTAAAGAGCATAAGACTATCTGCATCGGCAAAAAAAGCGACCTTACCTCGCAGGCGAAAAGGCTGTTTGCCGCACTCCGCGAGGCTGATGGCGCAGGTGCTAAAAAAATCCTTGCGCCACTTCCGAAAAAAAGCGGAATTTCGCTCGCGCTTTACAACCGTATGATTCGCGCGGCGGCGCACAACATTATTGAGTTATGAGCCGTTTTGAAAACGCGCTTGAAAAGGCTAAAAGCAATGCCGCGTTTAACGGCAGTATTGGCACGCTCTCTGAAAAAACGCTTCATTCTGCGCTTAAATACTACCTTGAGCCTTGCGACGACTTTCACGAGGTCGCGCTCGGTGGCTATGTCGCGGACATTATGCGCGACGGGTGTATAACCGAGGTGCAGACGCGCGGCTTTGACCGCCTGCGTGCAAAGCTCGAGGTGTTTTTGCAGGGGCATCCCGTAACCGTAGTGCTTCCCATTGCGAAAACGCGGTGGTACTATGTTACGGACAGCGAAAGCGGCGAGGTGTCAAAGAAAAGAAAAAGTCCGCGAAAGGGTAGCATATACGATGCTTTTCGCGAGCTTTATAAAATAAAAATGTTCTTACAAAATGAAAACCTGTATTTTCATTTTGTAATGCTTGATATCACCGAGTATCGCCGTACTGTCAAAAAATCGCGGCGAAACCGAAAGGGTATTGAGCTTTTTGAGCGGATACCGAATAAAATCGAAGAGGAATTTTTTATCGACGGCAAAGAGGACTATATAAAGCTGATACCGAAAGAGCTTTGCGCCCCCTTTAACAGCCGCGATTTTGCAAAAGCGATAAAACGGACACGTGCCGAGGCAAGCATAGCGCTTAATGTGCTTGAATATGTCGGTGCGGTGAGGAGGATAGGCAAGGATAAAAATGCCTATCTGTATGAGATAAATTAAAGGATAGGTAAAAATAATGGCAAGAAAAAAGCAGACCGAGGCGGCAGTCAATATTCCCGAGGCGGCGGCACATCCCGAGCTTATAACAGACGTCATTGAAACGAACTATATGCCGTATGCAATGAGCGTTATCATCTCGCGTGCTATCCCTGAGATAGACGGCTTTAAGCCTGCCCACCGCAAGCTGCTGTATACGATGTACACTATGGGACTGCTCACGGGCGGACGTACCAAGAGTGCTAATATTGTCGGTCAGACGATGAAGCTAAATCCCCACGGCGATGCGGCTATATACGAAACGATGGTTCGCCTTACCCGTGCAAACGAGGCGCTCCTTCACCCGTTTATCGACTCCAAGGGTAGCTTTGGCAAGCAGTACAGCCGCGATATGGCATTTGCCGCATCGCGTTATACAGAGGCAAAGCTCGACTCCTTTTGCGCCGAGATCTTCCGCGGCGTTGACAAGGATGCTGTCGATATGGTGCCGAACTATGACAATACCTTGAAAGAACCATCTCTTCTTCCCACCGCGTTTCCCAATATTCTTGTATCTCCAAATATGGGTATTGCCGTTGGTATGGCATCCTCGATATGCTCATTCGACCTCGGCGAGATATGCGATGCTACAATTGCGCTTCTCCGCCACCCGAATACCACCACAGACACTCTGCTCGACCTTGTGAAAGGCCCCGACTTTCCGGGCGGCGCGTATATAATCTACAACCGCGAGGCTATGAGGCAGGTATACGAAACAGGCCGCGGTCCTATTAAGCTTCGTGCGCGCTATTCATACGATAAAAATGCAAACTGCATTGACATAACGCAGATACCCTATTCCACCTCTATCGAGGCTATTATGGGTAAGATAGCGGATGCAGTCAAGAGCGGCAAAATAAAGGATATTACCGATGTCCGTGACGAAATTGACCTCTCGGGCTTCAAGCTCACAATAGACCTTCGCCGTGGCACCGACCCCGACAAGCTTATGACCAAGCTCTATAAGCTTACCCCTCTTGAGGACTCCTTTGACTGTAACTTCAACGTGCTTATCGACGGCTCTCCCCGCCAGCTCGGTGTCAAGGGCATACTTACCGAGTGGATACGCTTCCGTATGAACTGCGTTAAGCGCGAGTTTACCTATGACCTCGGTAAAAAGCGCGACAAGCTGCACCTGCTGCTCGGTCTTGGCAAGATACTGCTTGACATAGACAAGGCGGTTGCGATAGTACGCAGCACCGCAAAGGAAAGTGACGTTGTTCCGAACCTTATGGAGGCGTTCCGCATTGATGAGATTCAGGCGGAATACATCGCTGAAATAAAGCTCCGTCACCTCAACAAGGAGTATATTTTAAACCGACTTGAGGAGATAAAGGCACTTCAGGCAGACATTGCGCGCCTTGAAGAGATAATCGGCGACGAGCTTAAGCTCAAGGCGGAGATTGCAAAGCAACTTGCGGAAATCAAAAAGAAGTACGCAAAGCCGCGTAAGACTCAGCTTATTGACGAGAGCGATATTGAGGTTGCGACAGCCGAGGACTTCTTTGAAAACTATAATGCAAAGGTGATGCTTACAAAAGAGGGCTACTTTAAGAAGATCACCCTCGTTTCGCTCCGTGGAGCAGATGAGCAAAAGCTTAAAGAGGGCGACTTTGTGGCATATTCAGAGGAATGTGATAATGCTGCCGAGCTGCTCTTTATCACCGACAACCGCCAGATGTACCGCGCCAAGGTGCGCGACTTTGAGCCTGTAAAGGCATCTGCGCTCGGCGATTACCTGCCTGCAAAGCTCGGTATGGCAGACGGCGAAAAGCCGATATTTATGAAGGTGATTACCCCCGACCTTGAAAAGCATAATATCATTTACGTTTTTGAAAACGGCAAGGGTGTTCGCATAAATCTTGGCAACTATCAGATTCGCTCCTCGCGCAAAAAGCTTTCGGGTGTTTACTCGGGCGCTTCCCCCATAGTTGCGGCGATTTTAGAGGATACGCAAAAGGATATTATTATCGTCAGTGACCAGAACAAGGCGATAACGATAAAAAGCACGCTTATCCCCGAAAAGACAACCAGAACTGCAGGCGGCGTAACACTGTTTACGCTTAAGGGCAAGGCAAAGATAGTCTATGCCGATGAGGCGGAAAAGTCGCTGTATGAAAATCCGCTTTCCTATCGCAAGATAAAGATTCCTGCAACAGGCTCAAGTCTGTAAGGCTAAACTGATTTGTCTTTCTGAGGAGTTTGTGACGAAGAATCGTAATGTAAGGATTCTTCGCTTCGCTCAGAATGACAGAAAAGGTGGCTATGCATAATACCTTTTCTCAAAAAGGTTCCGACTTATATACTAAATAAGGAAGTATTACTGTGAGAGCAAGAAAGAAAAAACACGGAGCCGAGCGCCTTGAGGCGGCATCGGCAGTTCGCTGCAAGGACAGCGCAAAAATTTTAGAAAACATACAGGCACCCTTTGACAAAGAGCGCCCTGTGCATCTTGAGATAGGCTGCGGCAAGGGCAAGTTTGCCTGTGACAATGCGGCGGCACATCCCGATATAAACTTTTACGCGATGGAGAGAGTGCTTGACGTTATGGTGTCGGCGACGGAGAGGGCGATTGCGTGTGCCGACAGCCGCCCTGACAACCTGCGCTTTATCCTCGGCGATGCGGATACACTGCCTGAGTGGTTTGCACCGCATACCATCGACTGTATTTATCTGAACTTTTCAGATCCGTGGCCGAAAAAAGGGTATTACAAGCGCCGCCTTACATACCGCCGTTTTCTTGAAATTTACAAAACGCTGCTCAAGGAGGACGGTATACTCCGTCTTAAGACGGACAACGTGGGGCTTTTCGACTTTTCGCTTGAGGAGTTCGAGGTGGCAGGCTTTGAGGTCGTGAAGCTGAGCCGCGACCTGCACGCATCCGAGTGGAGCGAGGGAAATATAATGACCGAGTACGAGATGAATTTTTCCTCGCAGGGCATACCGATAAACTTTGCGGAAGTCAGAGTGAAATAAATCTTTTTCAAAAAATGCTTGACATAGCAAATAATCTTTGTTATAATTATTTCACCTCTGCGCCAGAGGGCTTTTTTTGCGTGCCTTTTTCCTTCCGCACGCGGCCGCTGACGTATTGAGGGAGGTACAGCGGATGTAAGACTTTAGTCGTACATTTGCAGCTTACGGGTCACAAGCCCAAAAACTTACAGGAGGTGCCGATAGAATGAGAGTTAAAATCACACTTGTGTGCAGCGAGTGCAAGCAGAGAAACTACGAGACCAAGAAGAATAAGAAAAACGATCCCGACAGACTTGAGATGAACAAGTACTGCCGTTTCTGCAACAAGCATACCCTGCACAAGGAATCTAAGTAATACGGAGGAAAACGAAAATGGCAGAAAAGAAAGAAAAGAAGCCCAGTCGCATTGCAAAATTCTTCCGCGATTACAGAAGCGAGCTTAAGAAGATCACCTGGTGTCCGTTCAAGACTGTTAAAGCTAACACAGTTCTTGTTTGCGTAACCGTTGTTCTTCTCGCAATCGTTATCGGTCTGCTTGACCTTGGTGCAAGCAAAGGTCTTATCGAGTTCGGTAAGCTCTTCGGTTAATCCGCTTTAAGAGGTCGGATATGAGCGATATCAACGAACTTGCAAGACTCGGTCCGAGATGGTATGTAGCGCATACCTATTCGGGCTACGAGAACAAGGTAAAGACCAATCTCGAAAAAATAATCGAGAACAGAAATCTCGGTCACTTGATTTTTGATATCAGGATTCCCGTTGAAACTGTTATTGAAACCAGCAGCGCGGGAGAAGAGAAGGAAACCGAGTCAAAGCTGCTTCCCGGCTACGTGTTCGTTAAAATGATAATGAACGATGAGAGCTGGCACGCAGTCAGAAACATCCGTGGCGTTACAGGCTTTGTAGGTCCCGGATCAAAACCCGTTCCGCTTACTGAGGACGAGCTCGGCATTATGCAGGGCGAGAGTGCAAAGGCATCCTTTAATGTTGGCGATGAGATTAAAATCATTCGCGGCACATTTGAGGGTTACAGCGGAAAGATTTACGACATTTCAGAGGATGGCGCATCCGTTACTGTTCTTGTAAACACCGGCAAGCGCGATATGCCTGTGAAGGTCGAAAGCGGCGACATAAAACTCGCAGATTAACGTTTAGCTTTTTTCTAAAAAGCGGCTTCGCTTAGTGCGAAGTATCGTGGGAGAGGAAAAAATTCTTTCAAATTTCCTCGAAATAACCACATTTGGAGGTGCATTTAAAATGGCAAAGAAGATTACCGGTTACATTAAATTGCAGATTCCGGCAGGTAAGGCTACACCCCAGCCTCCTATCGGTCCTGCTCTCGGTCAGTATGGTATCCCGATTCCTAACTTCACTAAGGAATTCAACGAGAGAACCAAGAACGACATGGGTCTCATTATCCCTGTTGTAATCACTGTTTACGCTGACCGTTCTTTCTCTTTCATTACCAAGACTCCCCCCGCAGCTGTTCTTATTAAGAAGGCTTGCGGCATTGAGACCGCTTCGGGTACTCCGAACAAGACCAAGGTTGCTTCCATTACCAAGGAGCAGATCCGCAAGATCGCTGAGACCAAGATGCCTGACCTTAACGCAGGCTCTGTTGAAAGCGCAATGAGCATGATCGCTGGTACTGCACGCAGCATGGGCGTTACCGTAGTAGACTAAGGAGGAGACCGAAGATGACAGGAAAGAAGTATATCGAGAGCGCAAAGCTCATCGACAAATCAAAGCTTTATGATGCATCCGAGGCTATTTCCCTCGTATGCCAGACCGCAAAGGCAAAGTTCGACGAGACCGTTGAGCTTCACGTTCGCCTTGGCGTAGACTCCCGTCACGCAGACCAGCAGGTTCGTGGCGCAATTGTTCTCCCCAACGGTACAGGTAAGACTGTTCGTACCCTTGTTTTTGCTAAGGGTGACAAGGCAGATGCAGCAACCGCTGCAGGCGCTGACTATGTTGGTGCTGAGGATATGGTGCAGAAGATCACTGCTGAGAACTGGTTTGAGTTCGACGTAGTTATCGCTACTCCCGATATGATGGGCGTTATCGGCCGTCTCGGTAAGGTGCTCGGTCCTAAGGGCCTTATGCCTAACCCCAAGGCAGGTACAGTTACTCCCGATGTTGCTAAGGCTGTTACAGAGGCTAAGGCAGGTAAGATCGAGTACCGTCTCGATAAGACCAACATCATCCACTGCCCCATCGGTAAGGCTTCCTTCGGCGCTGAAAAGCTCCAGGAAAACTTTGATGCACTTGTTGGCGCAGTTATCAAGGCTAAGCCTGCTGCTGCAAAGGGTCAGTACATTAAGAGCTGCGTTATCGCTTCCACAATGGGCCCCGGCATCAAGGTTAACACCGCGAAGCTTGGCTAATAATAGCTGAAAACATAAATTATACGGATG
>JAZSKM010000125.1:0-22708 GCA_045534835.1 Eubacteriales bacterium
AAGCAGGTTCCTACGACCTCGTAGTTAAGTGCTCCAGCTGTGGCGAGGAACTCTCCAGAGAAACCGTAACTGTTGATGCACTCGGCCATACTCCTGCAGATGCAATAGAAGAGAACAGAACTGACAGCACATGTACTGTAGCAGGTTCTTACGACCTCGTAGTATACTGTGATGTATGTGATGAAGAGCTCAGCAGAGAGACTAAGGCGCTTGAACTTGCTGAACACAACTTTGTAGATGGCTCTTGTACCGCATGTGGCGAGAAGGATCCTAACTACGTACCTCCTGTAGTAAACTACGTAGCATGGACCGGTGGTAACGGCTACACAAGCGTACAGGATGCAGTAAAGGCAGTAGTCAACACCAAAAATACGCTCGGCACCATTCTCGTAGCAGAGGGCGTAGTAGAAGCAATCGATCCTTCCGAAGCAGCAAGCAAGGCATTCTATCTGGAAGGTGACGTAAGCGGCATCACGGTAGCAGAAGGCTATGTAATGGATACCGCAGGCAGATACGTACGCAAGGGCGGCAACGTCGTAGTAGACGAAGCGGTACCTTACACGCCTGAAGTACAGAGAAGCATTGTAAGAGCAGCGAATACGACGCCAGTAAACAACCAGAAGCTGACCGGTAACGTAGTACTGTCTCTGGAATCTGCAATTGTATTTAACTTCCAGCCGACCATTTCGCTGGTAGACCAGTACGCAGCATACTACACGACGATTGACCTGTGCGACGAAAACGGCAACAGAGTTCTCGGCGAAGCAGACGGCAACGCAATTTACCAGATTTACTTGGATAAGATTGCAAGCCCGATCGAAGGCGGCAGATACATCAACTCGATGGAAGGTATCCCCGCGAAGTGCATGAACGACCAGCTGTACATCACGATGTACGGTATTAAGGCAGACGGTACGGTAGAATCGAGAGAAATCGAATACTCGTTCCTGCAGTATCTGGACGGCCAGATTACGAAGGCAGAATCGCTGTACGGCAAAACCTATGCACCGATGTACATCGAACTGATTTACGCAATTGAAAACTACGGTGCAATGGCACAGAATTTCTTCAAGTACAACACTGCAAACCTGATGAATGCAGGTCTGGCAGAAGGCATAAGAAAGGATGGCTACAGTGACTTTGCGAAGCCCACGTTCAACGCGACTGTAGGTCAGTCTACTGAGGGCATCGTAGAAACGCTGTTCGCTACGTCGAACATCGACCTGACGCTGTTGGATAAGGTATGTCCTACCTTCAACCTGAAGTTTGAAAGCACTGAATTTGACTACTCGGGCATCACGTTCGAGCTGAGCTACGAAGATGCAAAGGGTCAGATGCAGTATGCAATCGTACATGCAGACGAGTGGGGCAAGAACACCACCGACTTCAAGACCGATGCAGCAGGTTACAGACCTTCCGTAATGGTTACGACGATTCCCGCAAAGGACTTCCGTAACACGATGGAACTGAAGGTTTACAGAAACTATGACAAGACGACGCACACCGGTGAACTCGTAATGAAGACGTTCACTGTAAGCGTAGCAGACTACTACTGCAACAACAAGATCTCGAAGGATACTACAGCAACCAAGGATACTTCCGCACTTTGCGTAGCAATGTACGAGTACTGGAATGCAGCATCCGCATGGTTCTACAGAACCGTTCAGTAATCTGAATCCAATTTAATAAAAAATCCACCCGAAAGGGTGGATTTTTTTTGTAGAAAGTACTTGACAAAGCGAAGGAATGTGTTATAATGATAGTACATTTACTGAAAGATATTTCATTAGGAGGACCTTTTGTAATGAAGTATACTGCACCTGTAGCAGAGCTCATCTCTGTTGAGGCAGTTTCCGTAATCCTTGCAAGCGTTGAAGAAGACAACAGCGGCAACAACATGGGCGGAAGCGACGATCTCTAAGAACTAGAAAAAAAGAGGGAGCATTCCCTCTTTTTTTCACCCTTAAAAAGGAGAAGGATCATGAAAAAGAATTTAATTTGTTCTCTTTGTATCGTACTGATTGCAGTAATGGCATGTGTAACGATTGCTGCGGCATTTTTTGTAGACGTTCCCGAGGATGCATATTATGCATCTGCGGCAGAGCGCATGGCGGAAAAGGGCATTCTCACCGGTTACGGTGACGGTTACTACTACGGTAACCAGAACGTTACCCGCGCGCAGATGGCGGTTGTTGCTTGCCGTATTCTCGGCAAGGAGCCCGAGGCAAAGGCGCTTGCGGGCAAGACCGAGTTTAACGACGTAACCGATGCACACGCTTGGGCAACCGGTTATATCAACTATGCGGTAGCCAACAAGATTTTTGTTGGTGACGGCGACGGCAATTTCCGTCCTGATGATAACGTAAAGTATGAAGAGGCGGTTAAGGTTATCGTTTGCGTGCTTGGTCTTGACAAGGACGTAAAGATTGACCCCACCGACTGGTCCAAGGAATATATTGAAGCGGCTGAAAAGGCAAATCTCGTGCAGAAGCTGGCAGGCAAGAAGGGTGAGGCAATGCTCCGCAGTGACGTTGCCGTGCTTTGCGACGCTTCCGTAACTGCTCTGGAAACTGCTGTAGAAACCACCGTGGCAACCACTGCTGCACCGGAACCCGTAGAGACCACCACTCCGGAGAACGCGTTGCCGATTACGCCTGTTGAAACCGAGCCTACGACCGCGGCAACGACCACGACGGAACCGGTAGAAACCTTCCCTCCGTTCACGGTTCCCGCAGGCATGGGCAACAACATGGGCGGCAGTGACGACCTGTAATTGTTAAGGGGGCACCATGATTTGTAAGATTGCGGATTTTTATATCGAGATTCGCGCAGTGCATGCATACGCAGAGCATTTTTGTCGGGATTATATTTGCGATTCTGCGCCGCAGGTTGATTTTGTAATAGAAACCACCGAAGCGGATATCGCCAAAGAACAGCAAAGCTCGGCGGTGGAAACTCCGAATGCCCGATTCTCGGATGCGTATATAGAGACGCTTGCGATTTATCGAAAGATTTGTGCAGAGCTTCTGCAACGCAATGCATTTTTGATGCACGGTGCAGTTATCGAATATGCGGGTAAGGGATATCTGTTTACCGCCAAAAGCGGAACAGGAAAGACTACCCATATTCGTCTTTGGAAGCGGGTTTTCGGTGAAGACAAGGTGACGATTGTCAACGGCGATAAGCCGATCCTGCGTGTACTTAACGGAAAGGTGTATGCTTACGGTACGCCTTGGTGCGGAAAAGAGGGGTATAACACCAATACACGAGTTGAACTTTCTTCTATTTGCTTTGTACACCGTGCACAGGAAAACAGCGTTCAAAAAATACCGGCTGAGACGGCGATTTCGCTGATATTTTCACAGGTGATGATTACTGATTCTTCTGACCTTGCAAAGCAGCTCGAGTTGCTCGACATATTGGTTTCTAAAGTACCGCTATATCGTTTGAATTGCAATATGGAGCCTGATGCAGCACGAGTTGCATATGAAGGCATAAATAAATAAAAAATTCGACCGAGCAAAAAGCGCCCAAAAGCATCTGAGCTTTTGGGCGCATATCATTTTGTGGGGAGATTTTTACTCTGCGAGGAGTTTTTCGAGGGAAGCGAGGCGGACACACGCGGAGAGCGCCTGAATGCAAATTTCAAGCTCGTGAATGTCCGAGAAGGTGGGTGCAAGGCGCAGATTTGCATCGCGCGGGTCCTTGCCGTAGGGGTAGGTCGCGCCTGCTCCTGTAAGCACGCCGCCTGCCTGCTTCATAAGGCTCCAAATACGCTTTGCACAGCCGTTCATTACTGTAAGGCTGATGAAATAGCCGCCGCTTGGCTTAGTCCAGCTTGCAATTCCGAGACCGCCAAGCTCCGCTTCGAGCGTTTCCAGCACGATATCGAACTTGGGACGGATAATTTCAGCGTGAAGCTCCATAAGGTGGCGCACATTGTCAACGTCACGGAGGAACTGCACGTGGCGAACCTGATTTAGCTTATCTGCACCGATAGTCTGCACGCCGATAAGCTTCTTCGCCTGAGCCATATTATTGTCGCTGAGCACCATTACCGCAACGCCCGCGCCGGGGAAGGTAATCTTCGAGGTCGAAGCAAATTCAAGTACTCTGTCCTCGGTGCCGTACTTTGCGGCAAGCTCAAAAATGTTAGCCAGCTTTTCCTCGCTGTAAACATCGTGGATAAAATATGCGTTGTCCCAGATGATTCTGAAGTCGGGTGCGGCGCACTCCATTTTCACGAGTCTGCGGACCACATCGCGAGCATATGTAACGCCCGTAGGGTTGGAATATTTCGGCACACAGATAATTCCGTGAACCTCGGGGTCTTTTGCAAGATCCTCAATTTTATCAATGTCGGGCTGACCGTTTTCAAGGTATTCAACGGTTATCATCTCAATACCGAGCGACTCAAGCATAGCGAAGTGGCGGTCATAGCCGGGGGCAGGGCAGATGAACTTAACCTTATCGTATTTGCACCACGGCTTATCAATGCCGGGCGCACCGTAAAGCATAAGGCGCGCAAGGGCATCATAAATCATATTGAGGCTCGAGTTGCCGCCGACAAAGACGTTGCTTGCAGGGACTTCAAGCAGCTCTGCGAAAAGCGCCTTCGCCTCAGGAATACCGTCAAGCAGACCGTAGTTACGGTAGTCAACACCGCTCTCGCTGATGTATTCGTGGCGGTCAAGCACCATTTCTCCGAGCATTCTGTTCGAGAGGTCAAGCTGCTCGCCGATAGGCTTTCCGCGCGAAAGGTCAAGCGAAAGCTTGAGCTTGCACAGGCAGTCAAATTCGATCTGTGCGCGTTTTAGCTGCTCACGCTTTTCTTCAATAGAAAGTTCTGCGTATTTCATATGTTCTCCTTTAGTGGCAAATTGCAATTAAAATTCGGCAGAGCCGGTAGTTCTCGGAAATGCCTCAACGTCACGGATGTTAGATACACCTGTGATGTACATAACGAGGCGTTCAAAGCCAACACCGAAGCCTGCGTGCTTCGTACCGCCAAAGCGGCGAAGATCGAGGTACCACCAGTAGTCCTCCTCCTTAAGTCCGCAGCGCTCCATAGCGGCGGTGAGGTACTCAAGGCGCTCTTCACGCTGAGAACCGCCGATAAGCTCGCCTACACCGGGGACAAGCATATCCATTGCGGCAACGGTTTTGTTATCATCGTTCAGTCGCATGTAGAACGCCTTGATTTCCTTCGGGTAGTCGGTAACGAAAACAGGCTTGCCGAAGACCTTTTCGGTGAGGTATCTTTTGTGCTCGGTCTGCATATCAATGCCCCACGAAACAGGGTAGTCGAACTCGGCACCGCTTTCTTCAAGAAGCTTTATTGCTTCGGTATAGGTAACTCTTGCAAAGTCGTTTGTAACGAGGTTGTTAAGTCGCTCCAGAAGAGTATTGTCAACACGGAGGTTGAAAAATTCAAGCTCCTGACGGCAGGTATCCATAACGTGACGGACAATGTACTTAATCATATCCTCTGCGATGTTCATATCGTCGGTAAGGTCGGCAAATGCCATTTCAGGCTCCATCATCCAGAACTCTGCAGCGTGGCGCTGAGTGTTTGAGCGCTCTGCACGGAAGGTCGGGCCAAAGGTATAGATGTTGCCGAAAGCCATTGCGTAGGTTTCGCCGTTAAGCTGACCGGAAACAGTAAGAGAGGTGGGCTTGCCGAAGAAGTCCTTCGAGTAGTCAACCTTGCCGTCCTCGGTGAGGGGGATGTTTTCGGGATCGAGCGTGGTAACGCGGAACATCTCGCCTGCACCCTCGCAGTCGGAGGTGGTGATTATAGGAGTGTTTACATAAACGAAGCCGCGCTCGTTAAAGAACTTGTGAATTGCATACGCACATTCGCTTCTCACGCGGAAAACTGCGTTATAAAGGTTTGCGCGCGGGCGCAGATGCGCGATAGTACGGAGAAACTCCGGCGAGTGTCTTTTTTTCTGCAGCGGATATTCGGGGGTAGATGTTCCCTCGATTTCGATTGCTGCTGCCTTAAGCTCAAAAGGCTGCTTTGCCTCAGGGGTAAGCACGAGCGTACCCGTGATAACAAAAGCGGCGCCGATATTCTGCTTTGCAATTTCTGAGTAGTTGCCAAGCTTGTCGGCTTCAAAAACAACCTGCAGATTGCCGAAAGCACTGCCGTCGTTGAGTTCGATAAAGCCGAAGGCGTTGCTCGCACGGATGGAGCGTGCCCAGCCGCCAACTGTGATTTTGCTGTCAGCCAGCTTTTCGGGCGCAGCGTAAATACTTTTAATAGTTGTTCTCTGCATAAGTTTGATCCTCTTAAAGTTTTTATTACATATAAAGTTATTATATACCTTATTATTGTAAAATGCAAACTGTTTTTTGCATTTTACGTGCCTACACACAAAAGAAAGCGGACATTCTGTACATTTTGGGGAGCGAGCCGTGCAAATATCCCGTCCGAAAAGCACTATTCTGTGGCAAAAGTCGGACTGCACGGACTTTTCGATGCATCCTGAAAGAATTTTTTCGATTTTTTCTGGCGACTTTTCACTTTCGGGGTAAAAGCCGAGCCTGCCGCAGATGCGTATGCAGTGCGTGTCGGTGACAATACTTGGCTGACCGAAAACGTCACCGAGCATAAGATTTGCAATCTTGCGCCCGATGCCGGGGAGCGCGAGCAGGCCGTCCATAGTTTCGGGAATTTTGCCGCCGTGGTCTTTTTCGATGATTTTAGCACTTTCGAGAATGCTTTTTGCTTTAGTTTTATACAGTCCGCAGGGGCGGACAATCTCTTCAAGCTCTTCGAGGCTTGCAGCCGCAAGGGCGCTTTGTGTTGGATATTTTTTCCACAGCTTTTTTGAAACGATGTTTACCCTTGCATCTGTGCACTGCGCGGAAAGCCGCGCCATAACGAGCAGCTTCCACGGCTCGTTTTCATATTCAAGTGAGCAGGCGGCATCGGGGTAAAGCCGACAAAGCTCCGCCGCCACAATCCGCCCAAGTTCTTTTTTAGTCATAAGTGTTGATGTAAATTATAGTTTATGATACCAACATCGCCGACCGAGATTCCTCGAATCGACCGGAGGTCGTATAAACTCTGGAATGACCGGTCGGGTTTTCGCTTTGCAGGAGCCCCCGCTTGTCATCCTGAGCGCAGTCGAAGGATCTTGCGGGGAGATGTTGTTACTCCCATAAACTATAATTTTTCTTTCTTTTTAATTTTCATTCAGTCTTACATACTCTTCGCCTTTGAGATAGGTATCAAAGAGGGCTTTTGCCGTATATGCAGCATCGGTACCGTTTGCGCCCTGCTCAACAACTACGGAAACTGCGATTTTCGGCTCGTCATACGGTGCAAAGCCGATGAACAGCGCGTTGTCGCTGCGCTCGCCGCCGACCTGCGCGGTACCCGTTTTACCGCCTACGGAGATATCGTAGCCGCGGAAAATTCTTGCCGCCGAGCCGCTCTCTACAACGTCCTTCATCGCGCTCTTTATCGTCGGGAGAATACCCGCCTTAAATTCGATAACGTCAAGAATTTCGGGTGCAACTTCGAGAGCAACCTCGCCGTCGGGATAGCTTTTCACCTCTCTTAGCAGATGTGCGCGGTAGCGCGTGCCGCCGTTTATGAGCGTGCCTGTGTACATACAAAGCTGAATTGGGGTAAAGGTGTTATCCGACTGTCCGATTGCCGCCTGAAGCGTGTTACCCGGATTCCATATATTGCCCACGCTTTCGCTGTAGTCTGGACCTGCGAGAATACCGCTAAGCTCCGCAACCTCTATGCCTGTGGGCAAGCCCAGTCCGAGCTTTTTTGAATACTCGTTCATTTTGTCTATTCCAAGGCGGTTGCCTACCTCGTAGAAAAAGTAGTTGCAGGAATTCTGAATAGCCTGCACCACATTTTGCGCGCCGTGAGTTCTGCCGTTACGCAGATATATCCAGCATCTTGGGTGGTAGTCGCCGAAGCTGTATGCGCCGCGGTCGACGATAATCGAGTTTACGCTGATTACTCCCTCCTGAAGTGCCGCGGCGGCAACACCGGGTTTAAAGGTGGAGCCAGGGGCGTAAGTACCGAAGGTCGCACGGTTAAGGAGGGGCTTTAACTCGTCGCTTGCGTATACGCTGTAATTTTCGGTATAGTCGGAGAGCTTGAACGTGGGGTATGAGGCAATGGCAAGCACCTCGCCCGTGTAGGGGTCTGTTGCAACTACCGCGCCGCTGCTTGCATCCTCACCGTCAAACTCGTCCTTTTCAAGTGCGGCGCGCTGATGAATATAAACGATGTTATCGGCAAGAGCATCTTCGGCGGTTATCTGCAGATCGATGTCGATAGTGAGGTAGATGTCGCTGCCCGCCTCAGGCTCCTTGACTATAGTTTCGGAGATGATGTTACCGAAAGAATCCTCAACAATTTCGAGTGTGCCGTCCTTGCCGTGGAGATATTCTTCATAGACCTTTTCAATTCCTGTGATGCCAACGTATGCATCGCCGCTGTAGCCAAGCTCAGCATAGTACTCTGCATCCTCCGCCTGAATTTTACCGATATGGCCGAGGATATGCGAGGCATAGCCGTCATAAATGTATGTCCGCGCCGCCTCCTCGGTTATCATAACCTGATTTATCGAAAGCTCCTTTACGTATGTGAGCGTTTTTTGAGAAACATTTTCTGCAAGTGTATACGGCTCGACACGGCTGAACTGCATATATTCCATATCAAAGCGCTTGCGCATAAGGAGGTCTGCTTCTTTTTCGCTATAGTTTTCGGTGTACTCACCCGTCTTTTTGGAATATGAAGCTATGCCGTACCTTGTGCGGAGATAGTTTATAAGCTCCTCGGTTGACGGCTCTTCTTCAAATTCAAGGCGCATAAGAAGCGCATCAAACTTTCTTTTGTTTGATGCCGATGCAAGAAACTCCTCGTTTTTCTCATAGTTCGGGTAGCTTCCGTCAAACGGGAAGGTGGCTTCAGTCAGGTTTTCCTCGCCGCCGCCGTTTTTAATTGCGGCAACGGCGTCGAGTATTACCGCGTTGAACTTTTCCTTTGAACGCGGCATTGCGCCGTATTCAAGGCTGATATTATGGTTTAGTGTGTTGATAACAAGAGCTTTTCCGTTACGGTCGTATATCTCGCCACGCTTTGCGGTGATAGTTACATACCGCGTATGCGTGTCCTCGCTGATTATACCGTAGTAGTCAAGGCCTGTTATCTGCAGATTTATAAGTACGACAAGAAAGAAGGATATAGCGAGTGCAAAAAGCACGCCGAGAGATATTATACGTGACGAGAGATGAAATTTTTGCATATCGCTTTCTCCTTTCTTGTTATTTACTCAGTTTTTCTTTTGATTAGTGAAACTGCGGGGTATATTGCAAGGGAAAATATTACCGACCAGAGAATGCTTTGCAGTGTTCCGTCGAGAAAAATCTCTGCGGCGGATATGTTCCAGTCGGATACGGGGCGAAAGAGCCCGAGTGCCGCGTGCAGCAGTATTCCTCCGAGAGTGTAGAGTCCCCACGAGAAGAAGCTCTTTGTGAAAAAGCTGTTAAAAAGGAGCATACACAAAAAGGCAAACGCGGTATAAAAAAGCACGTATGCAAGCGGACTTGCACCGAAAACAAATGCTTCTGCGGCGCCGAGAGCCACTGCAATAAAGCTTGCATATTTTATGCCCTCAGTCATTGCAAGGGCGGATATTATCGCGACAGCAAGGTGCGGCGTGCCGATGCTTATTCCGAGTGCGGGGAAAAAGGAGGCGGAAAAGCAGAGCGACAACAGAGCAAGCAGGGAGTAGCAGACCGACTTTATGATAGGCTGACTACGGACGGAAAAGCGCATACTCAGCCCTCCTCCTCGGTATAGACCGTATAGTCTGTAAGTATCATTACCCGTGACAGCTCTTCGAGCCTTGCCGCAGGCTTTACCACCGCGATTTTCGTGTGGTTGTATTCGTCTCCCGTGATTTCGGTTACCTCGCCTATATAAAGTCCGCGCGGATAAACACTTCCGAGTCCGCTTGAGTATATTTTGTCGCCTACCTCTACGTCTGCATCAAATTCAAGGTATTCAAGGCGGCAAAGACCGTCACGGCGAAGCTCGAAATCTCCGTCTACAAGGCCTACTGCGCCGCTGCGCGACACGTATGCGCCGATAGATGAGTCATAGTTTATTATAGTCGAAACTCTGCAGAAGGTGAGTCCCACCTCGGTGACTCTGCCGACAACGCCGTCGCTTGTAAGCACGGGCATACCGACAGCGATATCCGAGGTTGAGCCGCGGTCAAGCGTAAATGAGGAAACATATCCGCCGCCGTCACTGCCGATAAGGTTCGCATCACAGAAAACAAAGTCGGTATTTGCGCGCTTGGCACCGAGATACGAGCGCATCCACTCGTTCTCCTCTTCGAGAAGCTCGGCATCGTAAACAAGCGCTTCAAGCTCCTTGACACGCTCTGAAAGCTGCTTGTTTTCCTCTCTTAAGCGGTCAAATTCCGAAAAGTATTCGCCAAAGCCGCGAAGCCCGTCGCCAACGGCGCGCGCGCCCTTAAGGCAGGGGGTAACGATAGCCATACAAACGTCTTTAACGACGTTACCCTGTCCCATTGCGGAGAGGATAGTCGGTATTCCGCCAAGCACAATGACAAGCGTTATCAGTATAAAGAACGCTCTGGATTTGAAAAAGCCGTTCATATGGGGCTCCTTTCTGCGAAATTATCTTGCTTTGAACTGGGTGAGATAGGGGTATCTTTCGGGCGACTCGACAAACTTGCCAAGGCCTATCGCGCAGCACTGAAGCGGTTTTTCCGCGGTTATCACGCGGATGCCCGTTATCTGCTGTAAAAGTCCTGCAAGCCCGCGCAGATTAGCGCAGCCGCCTGTTAAAATTATGCCTCTGTCGTAGATGTCCGCGCAAAGCTCGGGGGGCGTTTTTTCAAGCACCGAGCGTATGCAGTCGAGTATCTGCTCTATCTGGTCGCTCATCGCCTCGCGCACCTCGGCTGAGGAAACGGTAAGCATAGCAGGCAGACCGCTTGCAAGGTTCTTGCCGCGCACCTCCACCGCGCCTGCATCAGCCTGCGGATGTACCGAGCCTATACGGAGCTTGAGCATTTCTGCGGTTTTCGGACTGATAGAAACATTGTAGCGGCGCTTGATGTACATCATTATCGCTTCGTCAAGGCGGTTGCCCGCAACGCGGATTGAGCTTGATGTAACTATTGCGCCAAGGCTGACTGTAGCAACCTCGGTAGTGCCGCCGCCGATGTCGATAATAAAGCTACCGCGCGGCGCGCCGATTTTTATTCCTGCGCCGAGAGCCGCGGCAATAGGTTTTTCGATAAGGGTAACACTGCGCGCGCCTGCTTCAAGCGCCGCATCCTCAAAGGCGCGGCGGTCAACGCCTGTGACACCGTGAGGCACGCACATAGCAACCTTGGGGCGGTTAAGAAAGATAGGGCCGGTCAGCTTTCTTATAAACTTTGCAAGCATTGCAACGGTTACGTCATAGTCGGCAATAACACCGTCCTTGATAGGGCGAAAGGCGAGCTGCTCGCCTGCGGTCTTGCCTACCATAAGGCTTGCCGCATCGCCAACCTCAAGCACTGCCATAGTACGGCTGTTTACCGCTGCGACAGACGGCTCCTGCAGGGAAATGCCCTTGCCTGCAGCATATATGAGTGTATTTGAGGTGCCAAGGTCGATACCGAGGTTTTTGGATACCTTCACCTTGGAAAAGTCGAGTTTCATTTTAGGTTTACCTCACTTTGAAAAGTTTTGGAGTGATGCAAAATAGGGTATGCCCAGCAGTTCAAGCAGGCGGCATACTGTTTTTGGGGAAAGCCCCATTATCGAAAAGAAGTCGCCGTCAATACGGTCGATAAGTACCGCCCCCTTGCCCTGCACAGCGTACGCGCCCGCCTTGTCAAGCGGTTCTTCCGTTGCAATGTAGCAAAGCGCCTCTTCTATTGAAAATGGGCGCATATACACGGCTGAAAGCTCGGAGGCGGAAATTGAGCGGTCGCCGTGGATAAGGCAGGTGCCTGTGCAAACGGTGTGCGCTCTGCCGGAGAGGGACAGCAGCATTTCGAGTGCTTCCTCTTTGTCTTTTGGCTTGCCGAGCGGCTCACCGTCAAGGTAAACGAGCGTGTCTGCAGCAAGGATAAGTGTGTCAGAGTCAAATTTTCCTTCTGCCACAAGCGTATTTTTAAGCGCAAGCGCCTTTCTTGCGGCGAGTATTTCGCCTGCCTCTTTAGGAGTAAGAGTCGTGTCTATGCTCTCATCCGCGGGTGCTGTAAGCACCGTATGCGGAATACCCATAATCCCGAGAATTTCGTGGCGGCGCGGAGAAGCGCTTGCAAGATACAGTTTTTTCATTTTTCTTTGATTCTCCGTATGTCTGTTTTCGGCGGCAAGCGTTTTTTTGCCGCATCAATGACAGATAGTATTTCACCTTCGCTTTCGGTAGTGAAGATAAAGTGCTTTCCGCCGCGTACCGTGCGGTCAAGCGCGTATGTCGGCACGCTGTTAAAGAGGATGTTTCTGTGCGGCTCCTCGCGCATTATCGGAAAGCGCGCGCCTTTGCGGTCAAGTAGCTCCGCGCGGTCGCCTTTACATTTTTCACAGCCCGAAACTTCTTTTGCAAAGCATTTTTCAAGCAGCATTATCGGCAATCTGCCGTAGACCGTGCAGCGCACGTCGCCGCCGATGTCGCGCAGCTGCGCCTGAGTAAGCTCGGGCGAGAGGATGACACTTTCAAAGCCGGCATCAAACGCGGCTTTCGCCGATGCCTGATTTGTAACGTTCAGCCGCATATCGGCAACAAGGCGAAGTCCTGCCGCTTTTGCAAGCGAAATATGCCCGTAGTTACCCACAAGCGCGTGTGTTGCGCCTTTTTTTGCGGCATTTTCAAGGTCGCGCATAACCCTTTCGCGCTCGCTTTCAAATATAACCGCAGGCAGCATAACGCCGCGCACGCGGCTGTCACGGCATATGAGAAATTCGGACAGCGGCAGAAAAACGGTGTCGAAGTATTCAAAAAATTCGTCGCTTTTCGGGAGCTTTGCGGCGCGCATACATAGCGCGGTGCAGGCAGAGAGGTTTTCCTTTTCCTTGGCGCAAGGTTTATACAAAAGTGCCGTGGGGGTAATATGCTCACGAACACCGAGCATTGAGTATTTTTCTATAGCCTCGCGGCGCACAGCATTTATCTCGCTGACTCGCAGGATAAGCCCATCGTCCAGATCAATGTCGCAGTTTTTCGCCAAATACGGGGTTGCGCCGAGCTTCAACAGATTTTTTTCAAGTGCCTCGCGTGAGAGCGGCGCGCTTAGCGCGGCCTCGGGCACAGCGCCTGTGGCATATGCACTGCCGCGCTCGCCTTTTACTGTAACTGTAAAGGGCGTGCCCGCTTTAAGCGAAGCGGAGATTTCAATAGGCATCTTGCGCGTGATTTTTTCAAACGGGACAAGCTCGCGGCTCTTTTCACGCGCCTCTTCGCTGCGTGTGCCGAGCATTGAGATATTGATTTTTTTATCAAAATAGCCTGTTGTAAACCCGTCACGGCTGAAAATCTCGGCAAGCTCCTCGTTTTCCTCGGCGGTTGCGTTTCTTCTTTCGTCAAGCAGGCGGCGGTATATTTTTACAACGCCGTGGACATATTCCGGCGACTTCATACGCCCCTCGATTTTGAGAGATGCAGCGCCCGTGGAGAGCAGTTCGGGTATCCTTGCTGCCATTGACAGGTCCTTGAGGCTTAGCGGATATCTGCCGTATTTGTCGGGCAGGCGGCAGGGCTGAGCGCACATACCGCGGTTGCCGCTTCGACCTCCTATCATACTGCTGAGGAGACATTGACCGCTGTGGCAAACGCAGAGCGCGCCGTGTATAAAGGTTTCGATTTCAATGGGGGAGTTCTTCACAAGGGCGGTGAGGTCCTCGCGCGACAGCTCACGCGCGCCGACCATACGGTCAAAGCCACGCCCCGCGAGGAATTTTGCCGCCTCTGCCGAGTGGCCCGAAAACTGAGTCGAGCCGTGCAGGCGCATTGTGGGTATATATTTGTGTATCAGCGCCGCCGCACCGACATCGGCTATTATCAGTGCATCAATGTCCGCGTTTTCAAGAAAGGTGGCGTACTCTAAAACGTCCTGCATTTCGCGGTCGTAGATAAGCGTGTTGAGAGTGATATAGCTCTTTACGCCGTAGGCACGGCATAGCTTTGCCGCCTTGCGTATCTCATCGCGCGTAAAATTCTTTGCAAATGCGCGTGCGCCAAAACTTTCACCGCCGAAGTATATCGCATCGGCACCTGCATCTATTGCCGCTTCGAGTGCCCTAAAGGAGCCTGCAGGAGCAAGAAGTTCGGGTAAATTCATATTTTTCTTTTTGCTTCGATTTCGTCAAGTCTTTTTGAAAGCGCATCGTTTTCGGCTCTCATACGTGCAAGATTTGCGGTATAAAGCTCAAGCTGAGCCTCTGCCTTGTCCGCTCTTGCCTTTGCCTTTTCTGCTTCGCTGAGAAATTCAAGCGCGCAGAAAAGCGCCGCCTCTGTTTTTGAAACCTGACGTGATTTCCAGAGAACGCTTTTTGCTCTGTCGTTAAGTTTTTTTGCGAGGGCGAGGACGGTTTCTTCTCCCTCGTCACTGACGATGCTCACAGGCAGGTCAAGCAGCTTTATAGTAAATTTTTCTTTCATATTAGTGACACCCTTTCGTTTTGGTGCTTGCAATTCTTTTGATAATGCTATATAATAATTTATTATACTATATTATAAGCACAAATTAAATAGTTTTTTAAAAATAAATTATAGTTTATGGGAGTAACGCCGCTACGGCGGCTACCCCGCACCACCCGCTATCGCGGGAGCCTCCAACAAGGGGGAAGCCTTATATGTTCTGCCTTTAGCCTTCCCCCCTCGGGGGAAGGTGGCGGCGCAGCCGACGGATGAGGGGGCATTTGCAAACAACTTAAACTACAATTTATAAGAGAGGAAGCATAAAATGAATACCGCAGGAAAGTACAAGAGAATAGTGGTAAAAATCGGTACGTCTACGATGACACACGATACGGGCAAGCTGAATTTGCATAGAATAGAAACGCTTGTAAGAGTGCTTTCGGATATTAAGAACAGCGGATGCGAGGTTATCCTTGTGTCGAGCGGCGCGGTAAGTGCGGGTGCAGCACGCATAGGCTTCCACCGCCCTACAAGTACCAAGGAAAAGCAGGCGCTTGCCGCAATAGGGCAGAATGAGATTATGAAAATATACGGCAAGTTCTTTTCGCTTTACGGCCATCACGTAGCGCAGCTTCTCTTGACAAAGGACGTTATTGACAGTCCCGCGCGCCGCGCGGCGGCAGAGGCTACCTTTGAGGAGCTTCTGTTTATGGGATGCGTGCCTATCATCAATGAAAACGACTCGGTTTCCTGCTACGAAATCGAGTTTGGCGGAAACGACCGCCTCTCAGCCTGCGTTGGAGTTGTCTGCCATGCGGATATCGTTATAAACCTCACGGATATTGACGGCTACTACGACAGCGACCCGAGAGTAAATCCCGATGCTAAACTTATTTCGCGTGTTGAAACCGTGACAGACGAAATGATAGAGAATGCAGGCGGCGCAGGTACCGCGCGCGGCACGGGCGGCATGCAGGCAAAGCTTATGGCGGCGCAGATGACCGCCGATGCAGGTATTCCTATGATGATAGTCAACGGTACTAACCCCGAGATCCTCTATGATGTAATGAACGGCACAGCAAAAGGAACTCTTTTCAAAGCCTGATAAATTATTATTTACTTATAAAAAGGTTTGGAGGTGTCGGAACCTTTCCTGAAAAGGTTCTGACATAGTAATAACTTACTATGGAAATTTACGATTATATATTGGACCTTGAGAAGCGTGCGGCGGCGGCAGTGGGAGAAATGTCCTGCGCCTCGCTTGAAACGCGAAACGCAGTCCTCTTAACGCTTGCAAAAAAGCTGTGCGACGGCGCGGACTTGATTCTTGAAGCAAACAAAACCGACCTTGCAAATGCTGAAAAAAACGGCGTTCCGAAGACTATGCTTGACCGTCTTGCATTGAACGAGAGCCGTATCAGTGCTATGGCAGACTCGCTTTTTGAGCTTGTAAAGCTGCCCGATGCACTTGGAAAAGAGAGAGTATGGACAAGGGAGAGCGGCATTGAGATACACGAGAGAAGAGTACCGCTCGGTGTTACCGCGATAATTTTCGAGGCGCGCCCGAATGTTACTCTTGATGCGGCGGCGCTCTGCATAAAGACGGGCAATGTTGCTCTGCTTCGCGGCGGCAAGGAAGCGATAAATACAAGCATTGCGATAGCAAGGCTTATTTGCGATGCGCTCCACGAAAACGGACTTCCGCGTGACGGAGTTCTGCTTGTCGAGCGCACCGAGCGCGAGGGTGCAACCGCGCTTATGACCATACGCGGTTATGTCGATGTGCTTATTCCGCGCGGCGGCAAGGGGCTTATCAAAAACGTTGTGGAAAATGCCAAGGTTCCCGTTATTGAAACGGGCGCAGGCAACTGCCATATCTACGTTGAAAAAACCGCAGATTTTGAAATGGCACGCAAAATTATAGTAAATGCCAAGGTTCAGCGCCCGTCGGTATGCAACGCCTGCGAGAGCCTGCTCTGTGACAGCGAAATTGCAGCCGAGTTTCTGCCGCTTTTTGCCGCAGATATGGCGAAATACGGCGTTGAGATACGCGCACACGATAACTGCATAGATCTTATGAAAGGCGCGGCAAAGGCTACAGACGAGGACTTTTTCACCGAGTATAACGACCTTATAATCTCGGTAAAAACCGTCCAAAATACCGCAGAGGCAATAGAGCATATCAACACGCACGGCACCCGCCACAGCGAAGCGATTTGCACAAATGATGACAGCGCACAAGACCTCTTTACCAAAAAGGTTGATGCGGCGGCGGTGTATGTGAACACCTCCACACGCTTTACCGACGGCGGCGAGTTTGGATACGGAGCGGAGATAGGCATTTCCACGCAAAAGCTGCACGCAAGAGGCCCTATGGGGCTCGATGCGCTGACTACCGTAAAATATATCGTAAAATCAGATGGAGAAATTAGGAAGTAATATGAAAGAAGTTATACTTTGTAAATACGGCGAGCTTGTCTTAAAGGGTGCAAACAAATCGCACTTTGAGGCTATGCTTGTCCGCAGGATAAAGCAGCGTGCAGAGCGCTACGGCGCGTTTTCGGTATACAACCGCCAGAGCACGGTTTATGTTGAGCCGCTTGACGACACCTGCGATATGGACGGTATGCTTGAGAGTATGTGCCGTCTGCCAGGCTTCAACCGCGTTGCGGTTGCCGCCGTTTGCGACAAAAATATGGAGAGTATTGAGGAGTGTGTAAAGGAGTATCTCCCCCGCCGTCTTGCAGGCGTAAAAACCTTTAAGGTTGAGGCAAAGCGCGCGGACAAGACATTTCCCCTGCGCTCCCCCGAAATATGCGCCGAGGTCGGCGGATACATTCTTTCGAGTGTTCGCGGAATACGCGTAGACGTGCAAAGTCCCGAGCGTATTGTCCGTGTTGAGATACGTGAGAAGGGCGCGTACATTCATTTCGACCAGCTTCACGGCGCAGGCGGTATGCCTATAGGCTCAAGCGGACGCGGACTTTTGCTCCTTTCGGGCGGTATCGACAGCCCCGTTGCAGGCTATATGATGGCAAAGCGCGGTATGACCGTTGAGGCGCTGCATTTCGAGAGCTTCCCCTATACCTCCGAGCGCGCCAAGGAAAAGGTGCTGACACTTGCACAGGAGCTTACCGAGTACACCGACCGTATGTACGTTCACATAATCTCGCTCACTCACATTCAGGAGGAGATTAAAAATAAGTGCGACGAGGATTATTTTACGCTGCTTCTCCGCCGCTTTATGTACGTGCTTTCCGAGCGAATGGCAAAACAGTGCCACTGCTCAGCACTTATAACGGGCGAGAGCCTCGGTCAGGTTGCAAGCCAGACACTTGAGGCGATAGGCGTTACCGATGCTATGGTCAACATCCCTGTTTTCCGTCCCTGCATCGGTCTTGATAAGGAGGAAATAGTGCAGATTTCGCGTAAAATCGGCACCTTCGATACATCCATCCTGCCTTACGAGGACTGCTGTACGGTGTTCACACCCCGTCACCCCAAGACTCGTCCGGATGCAAAAAAGGTAGCGGAAGAGGCGGCAAAGCTTGACTTTGATGCGCTTTGTGAAGAGGCGTTTGCATCGCAGTACACCCTTATCGTCACTCCCGACGGCTACGAAGAAAAGTTAAAAGACTAATGCCGCTTATCATATCCGAGGCAGACGGAACGCTGCTTTACAAGAGCCCTTCGCTTGATGAAATGACGGCGAAAAAGGTAGCTGCCGCAGCGTTCGGGAAAAAGTCAGGTATCATCAGTATCGGCGGCAGCAGTGTGCTTATAAAAGAAATGCTTGTCGGCGGAAGAAAAAGACTTTTTTATATGGACTTTGACCGCCTTTGCAAGAGGTACGGCGATGTTGCCGAAAATAGCGTGAGCCTGCTTCTCGAGTCTGCGTTTTTTGAGCGTGCAAAGGACACGCATATGTCCCTCTCATCACTTACAAGAATTTTTTCACAGACCTATGCACAGCCGCTAAGGGAGAGGGGAATAAACTTAAGTGTGCGGCATATGGCAAAGGATTTTGCAACCGATATGCCTGTCGGCGCACTTGTGCTTTGTCTGTCGCTTATGGTCAGCTTCTTCACGGTAAAGGGTGCTACGGTTACACTCAGTGTATCGAAGAGTGCAGGAGGAATAACGCTGTTTGCAGACGGAAGTCACGGTCGCTCTTATGAGGCAGAGCTTTCGCTTGCTATGCTTTCGGAGATAGCCGCCGTGCAGAATTTCAGGCTTGAGCTTTTGGAGGACGGCGAAAGAACAGGTCTTTCGCTTACCCTGAAGCCTACAGATATTTCTGAGTACGGATTCAAGGCTGCGGATGCGGCTTTTATAAAAAAGCTGTGTGAAACCTGCCGTGATTTCGTTATATGAGGTTAAAATTATGAAAAGAATTGCAAAGTTTGAAAAGGTGTCGCCCGAGCGCTTTAACGAGGGCTGGCTTGACACATTCGGCACTGACGGTACGGCTCTTTATGACGGCATTACTCTGCCGCGCCGCGCAACAAAGGGAAGTGCAGGCTACGATTTTTGCACTCCCGAGGCGTTTACCGTTGCCGCAGGCGAAACGGTGAAGATACCAACTGGAATCCGCGTTAAAATGGAGGAGGGCTGGGTGCTTAAAATCTATCCGCGCAGTGGCCTTGGCTTTAAGTACCGCGTACAGCTTGACAATACCGTGGGTATAATAGACAGTGACTATTACTATGCCGCAAATGACGGACATATCTTTATCAAGATAACCAATGACTCAAGAGAGGGTAAAACGCTCACACTAAGCAGGGGAGATGCCTTTGCGCAGGGTATCTTTGTCGAGTATGGAATAACCCTCGATGACGATGCCGACGGTGTTCGCGAGGGCGGATTTGGCTCAACGAGTAAGAATAAGTAAGAATACGCGGAAAAGCATTTTACTTTTATAAAAATTTTTGAAAGGGTATGGGAAAACTTTTTATAAAAAGTTTTTCCATAAAACGTCACTAATGAAAGCTACAGTTTTAAGAAAATATGCAAGGCTTATTGCGCGCTCGGGCGTAAACGTTAAAAAGGGAGATGAGGTTATCGTTACCGCCGAGCTTGACCAGCCGAAATTTATCGAATATGTGGTGGACGAGTGCTACAAGGCGGGCGCAGGCAAGGTGACCGTTGAGTTTACTCATCAGCCGCTTGAAAAGCTGCACGTGCGCGGCAGGAGTTTAAAGGCTCTCTCTTCTGTCGAGGAGTGGGAAAAGGCGCGTATGGAGCGTTACATCGAGGTACTTCCGTCAAGAATATGGCTTGTCAGCGAGGATCCCGACGGACTTAACGGCATAAACTTTGAGAAGTATTCCAAGGGAATGCAGGCGCGTCGCCGTGCGCTCAAGCCATACCGTGACAAGATGGAAAACAAGTACAAGTGGTGTATTGCGGCAGTCCCCGGTAAAAGGTGGGCGAAAAAGCTGTTTCCCGATATGCGCCCCGCGGCAGCGGTAGAAAAGCTGTGGGAGGCTATTCTTTATGCTTCGCGCGCTGACGGCGATGACCCGATAGCAACCCGCGCTTCTCACAACAAAAAACTGCGAGAGCGTTGCGATTACCTTAACGGACTTGGAATTGACAAGCTGCACTACACCGCATCAAGCGGCACTGATTTTACCGTAGGTCTTGTGCCTGAGGCACTTTTCTGCGGCGGCTGTGAGGACACGCAGGGCAAGGGCGAGACCTTTGAGGCGAATATTCCGTCTGAGGAAGTGTTTACAAGCCCGATGAAAGACAGCGCCGAGGGAATCGTATATTCTACAAAGCCCCTTTCCTATAATGGTCAGCTTATCGAGGACTTTTCGATAAGATTTGAGGGCGGCAAGGCTGTCGAGGTAAAGGCAAAGAAGAACGAGGAGCTTCTTCGCACGATGATAGCAATGGACGAGGGCGCGGCATACCTCGGCGAGGTTGCGCTCGTACCCTATTCCTCGCCTATAAATCAGCTTGGCTTCCTTTTTTATAACACCTTGTTTGACGAAAATGCCTCCTGTCACCTTGCGCTCGGCTCGGGATACACCAACACAATCCGCGATTATGAGAAGTATGAAAAAGAGGATTTCGCAAAGCTTGGCGTAAACGACTCGATTATTCACGAGGACTTTATGATAGGCGCCGAGGATTTGTCTATCGTTGCCACTCTTCGCGATGGCCGCACCGTTCAGATATTCAAGGACGGCGAATGGGCGTTTTAAGGTAACAAAAAAACAACTGCGCTAGTCTGCGCAGTTGTTTTTTTGTTCGTTTATTTTACAAGTGTTGCCGTTTTTGTACTGTCGTCCAACACGATACCGTCGGTATATGCAAC
The DNA here is from genome assembly GCA_045534835.1 of Eubacteriales bacterium. Classification (GTDB taxonomy): domain Bacteria; phylum Bacillota; class Clostridia; order Oscillospirales; family CAG-272; genus UMGS902. Next base: position 20,976 of record JAZSKM010000125.1, read on the forward strand.
ATATGCTGTGGGGAGAGTGGGTATCTTTTCAAATTAAATTTAACAAAGGGTAATATTTTGCAAGAGGCTTATTTGATTTCCCACAAATGTTGTCACAAAACATTCACCCGCGAAATATTGATTTTGCGGTAAAAATGTGATAAAATAAGCCGATACTATGTTTACAAGGAGTTTTACGATGCTGAAAGTCGAAAACTTGGTTAAAAAATACGGAAATGCAACAGCCCTTGCAGGCGTGAGCTTTACCGTAAATAAAGGTGAAATTGTCGGCTTTCTCGGCCCTAACGGCGCGGGAAAATCCACCACGATGAATATTGTCACGGGATATCTTTCGTCAAACGTTGGCAAGGTGTATGTTGACGGTGACGAGATTTTGGAAAATCCAACTGCGGCAAAGAAAAAGATAGGCTACCTGCCTGAGCAGCCGCCGCTCTATATGGAGATGACGGTCGGCGAATACCTTGAATTTGTATACGAACTTCGCGGCTGTACCCTGCCGAGGAAGGCGCATCTTGACGACATCTGCGAAACTGTCAAGATAAAGGAAGTATGGAGCCGCGTTATCCGCAATCTTTCAAAGGGATATAAGCAGCGAGTCGGTATTGCGGCGGCGCTCGTCGGAAATCCCCCGCTTATCATACTTGACGAGCCGACGATAGGCCTTGACCCGAAGCAGATTATTGAGGTACGCAACCTTATCCGCACACTCGGCCGTGACCATACGGTTATACTTTCCACTCACATTCTCTCCGAGGCTCAGGCTGTTTGTGACAGAATGATCATCATCGACCACGGTCGTATTGTGGCTGACGGAAAGACCGACGAGATAAACCAGTTTATCAAGGACAACCGCCGTTACAAGGCACTTATATGCGGTCACGCCACGGACGTTCTTCCACTTATTAAAAACCTGCCCGGCGTCGTATGGTGCGAGGCACTCTCCGAGCGTGAGGGTGATGCAACCGCATTTGCAATCGAGGCAAAGAGCGGTATCGACATCAGAAAGGCACTTTTTTATGCACTTGCAGAGAAAAACTGGCCGATAATGGGACTTGAGGCTCTCGGAATGAGCCTTGAGGACGTATTTATCAAGCTTATCGACAAGGAGGGGAAATAATGCTTGCAATTTATAAAAGAGAGCTTCGCTCCTACTTTGTAAGTGCGGTTGGATACGTTTTTCTTGCGGTTATTTTAGCACTTGGTGCGGTTGCGTTTTCGCTGACTACGCTGCTTTCCTACACGAACGACGTTTCAACCTACTTCAAGATAATGCTTTTTATACTCATGGTTGCACTCCCCGTGCTTACGATGAAGCTTTTCTCCGAGGAGAAAAAGCTTAAGACCGAGCAGCTTTTGCTCACTGCACCTATTTCGATAGGCGCTATGGTTTTTGCAAAGTTTCTTGCCGCATTCACCGTTTTTATGGGTGCAAATCTGCTCTGCTCGCTCAGCTATATTACTCTTTTCCGCTACAGCGACCCCGAGGGCGGCATAATTTTAGGCAACATCATTGCAATTTCACTTGTCGGTGCTGCGTTTATCGCTATCGGTATGTTCGTTTCGGCACTCACCGAAAATCAGCTTGCGGCGGCACTCGGCACCTTCGGTATTCTGCTTGCGATGCTTGGCATAGGCTTTCTCAATGCAGTTATCCCGTGGTACGCCCTGCGTTTCGTGCTTAGCTGGCTTTCAATATTCACGAGATACGTGAATTTCACAAACGGATTTTTCGA
>JAZSKM010000177.1:0-10966 GCA_045534835.1 Eubacteriales bacterium
AGCATACAGGTTTCGATAATTACCTTTAATATTTTAGTCTCGCAGGTGGCGCGGACAGCGGTGATTCCATCAAGAATGGCATCATAATTCTTATCCTTAAGGTCACCGATGTTGATAACCATATCTATCTCGTCCGCGCCCTTTTTTACGGCATCCGCGGTTTCAAAAACCTTTGCTTCCTTTGTATTATAACCGTTAGGGAAGCCGATAACCGTGCAGATAGCCATTTTCCCCGCGGCATATTCCCTGCCCCTCGCAATAAACGACGGAGGTATGCAAACAGAGGCGGTGCCGTTTGCCACGGCCTCGTCAATAAGCGCCTTTATCTGCTCAAATGTTGCATCCTGCTTAAGCAATGTGTGGTCAACACGCGAAAGTATTTCGCTATCTGTATATCTTCTCATTGTAATTCTCCTTATAAAACGTCTTTATTAAATTGTACCACAGCTTTGCTTAAAATTCCACATTTTTATGAAAAAAGGGTTGACAAGCGCGCTTTAGGGTGCTAAACTGATGAAAAATACACCGAAAGGGCATAGAAGTAACAGAATGAAAACTGTGAACAGCGTATTTGCATACTTTTATTACTGCTTTATCTATTACGTAGATAAGGCTTGTTTTGCTGTTCGAAAAACTGTTGCATAAATGTATTTTTTAAAAATCGTTTTACAATGGCTTGCAGCAAAACGGCTGCAAGCCATATTTTTTTAACACTAAGAGGAAAAAGCAATGATAGTTATTCTTAAGCAAAACGCCGACAAAGCGCAACTAAGCGCTCTTGAAAACTGGATACGCGAAAAGGGACTCGATATTCACAAATCCGAGGGTAAAAGTTCAACTATTCTCGGTCTTGTAGGCGATACATCAAAAATTGACATTGACCTTCTCGTCGCGCTCGAAATCGTTGAAAACGTAAAGCGCGTTTCCGAGCCGTATAAGAGTGCAAACCGCAAATTCCACCCTGATGACACGGTAATAAGCATCGGCGACGTAAAAATAGGAGGCGGAAACTTCGCGGTTATCGCAGGCCCCTGCTCGGTTGAAAACCCCGCGCAGATATGCGAGGTCGCAGAGGCGGTCAAGGCAAGCGGCGCTGTAATGCTCCGCGGCGGAGCGTTCAAGCCGCGTACCTCTCCTTACGCATTTCAGGGTATGCGCGGCGAGGGCATAGAGCTTCTCGAAGAGGCAAAGGCAAAGACGGGACTCCCGATTGTCAGCGAGATTATGGACATATCTCAGCTTCCCCTCTTTGAAAACGTAGATATGATTCAGGTAGGCGCGCGCAATATGCAGAACTTCGAGTTGCTCAAGGCACTCGGCAGAACGGCTAAGCCAATACTTTTAAAGCGCGGACTTGCAAGCACTATCGAAGAACTGCTGATGAGCGCAGAATACATTATGGCAGGCGGCAACGAAAATGTTATCCTCTGCGAAAGAGGTATCCGCACATTTGAAACCGCGACTACGAGAAACACCCTTGACCTTTGCGCTATCCCCGTGCTCAAGGAACGCTCACATCTGCCCGTTATTATCGACCCGAGCCACGCAACGGGCGTTGCACGCCTTGTAAAGCCGATGTCGATAGCGGCGGCTGCCGCAGGTGCAGACGGCCTTATTATCGAGGTGCACAACAACCCCGCAAAGGCTCTCTGTGACGGCAAACAGTCGCTCACTCCCGAGGCATTTGACGACGTAATGCGCGCAGTAGAGGCTGTCCTCCCCTACGCTTACAAAATATAAAATTCAAACATTTTCTTTTCCAAACCCCAATTTTATGATATAATGGAGTTTAAGCAAATGAATATATTCATAGCAGGTCTCGGTCTTATCGGCGGCTCTCTTGCAAAAGCGATAAGCACACGTACAAATCACACCGTCTTCGGCTGGAACAGACGAAAAGAGGTGTGTGAAGATGCGCTTTCCTGCAAGGCTATTGCAAAAATTGCAAGTATAGACGACCTTTCATACAGCGACGTAGTAATAACAGGCCTTTACCCAAAGGCAACGATAGATTTTGTTAAAGAAAACCTCTCTTACTTTAAGAAAGGTGCTCTGCTTATCGACACCTGCGGAATAAAGGGCGAGGTCTGCACCGAGATAAAAAAACTCACGGCAAAGAGCGACATAACCTTTATCGGCGGCCACCCTATGGCAGGAATCGAGCGCAGCGGATTTGAACATTCATTTGCCGAGCTTTTTGACGGTGCATCTATGATACTCTGTCCCGACGAGTGTACCGACAGTGCCGCACTCGATACTGCGAAAGCACTCTTTTGCGAAATAGGCTTTGGCAGAATAACCATATCCACTCCCTCCCATCACGACAGGGTAATTGCCTTCACCTCACAGCTCGCCCACCTTGTTTCAAGCGCGTATGTGCGCGGCGAATACGCAACCGAGCACAGCGGCTTTTCGGCAGGCTCCTACAAGGATATGACGCGTGTCGCGCGCCTTAATGCCGATATGTGGACAGAGCTTTTCTTCGAGAACAAAACCAACCTCTCCGCAGTATGCGGCGAGCTTATAGACAACCTTACAAAATTCAAGACGGCGCTTGACGAAAACGACCGCGATAGGGTACACAAGATGCTTAGCGACGGCAACGAGCGCAAGATAATATCAGACAGTCTTTAAGGAGCAGTTTATGCAAAGCATACGCATCAACACAAACAGGCCGTACACGGTTGAAATCGGAAGCGGACTTATAAAAGAAGCGGGCGAAAGAATAGCCGCGCTTTCAAAAGCGAAGAAAATAATGGTTTTCTCGGACGACATCGTGTTTCCGCTTTACGGCAGCGAGCTGCTCGCATCACTTATGGGCGCAGGCTTTGACTGCTCTGTTATAGTATACCCAAACGGCGAGGAAAGAAAGCGCCTTTCTACTATTGAACCGCTGCTTGAACAGCTTGCACAAGAGCATTTTTCAAGAAGCGACCTTATAGTCGCGCTTGGCGGCGGCGTTTGCGGTGATATGGCGGGCTTTGCGGCGGCTGTATACTCGCGCGGAATAGACTATGTGCAGATTCCCACCACCTTGCTTGCCGCTGTTGACTCCTCTGTCGGCGGCAAGACCGCAGTTGACCTTGCAGGCGGCAAAAATCTCTGCGGCGCTTTTCATCAGCCTATCTTAGTTCTCTGCGACACGGACACACTGAAAACACTGCGACTTATCAACCTACGTGACGGAATTGCCGAGATGCTGAAATACGGTGTCATTTGCGATGAAGATCTCTTTTGCAGAGTCCGTAACTATCAAAACGAGGATATGGAGTCGCTTATCGCAAGATGCGTAGAGATAAAGCGCGATATCGTCTCGGCCGATGAATTTGACCGCGGACAGCGCCAGCTTTTAAACTTCGGTCACACGATAGGCCACGCCATAGAGGCGGCATCAAACTTTTCTGTAACGCACGGTCACGCCGTTGCGCAAGGAATGTCAATAATCGCGCACGGCGCCGAGGCGCTCGGCAAAATAAATGTAGGCACGGCCAAAAAGATACGCGGTGCATTAAAGCACTGCGACCTGCCGTTTGCGACCAAGTACGATGCCGAAACGCTTTATAATTTTACCCTCTCCGACAAAAAGAGCGACGGCGACAATATAAATATCATTCTCCCTCACAGAGTGGGAAAATGTGAGATAGCAACCGTGAAAAAAACCGAGGTTAAAGCTTTTATTGAGGCAGGACTGAAATGTATATCCGTGTAGAAAACCAAAAACTCTGCGGTAACATCCGCGCCATCTCCTCAAAGAGCGATGTTCACCGCGCACTGCTTGCATCAGCTCTTGCAAAAGGAGAAACACGCGTGCATTTCACCACCCTTTCAGAGGACATAAAGGCTACCGTTTCGGTGCTTTTAGCCCTCGGTGCCGCGGTTGAAATAAGCGGCGAGGACGGTGCCTATACCGCGGCAGTACGCGGCATCGAAAGGGTGAATGAGAACGCGCGCCTCAATGCTTCTGAGTGTGGCACGACCGCGCGCCTTATACTGCCTGTCGCTGCGACACTCTGTGACTCGTTTACGCTGACGGGCAAAAACGGACTCTTAAAGCGCCCGTTTTCGGAGCTGTGCGGCTGTATGGGCGAAAACGGCTGCATATGCGACAGCACTCTTTTACCCATAAACGCAAAAGGCAGGCTGAAAAGCGGCATTTACAAAATCCGCGGCGACATAAGCTCGCAGTATATCAGCGGTCTTTTGTTCGCTCTGCCGCTCCTTGAGGGCGACAGTGAAATAAGGCTGACCACTCCGCTTGTTTCCGAAGGCTATATAGAGATGACTCTCGAAACGCTTTCACGCTTTGGAATAGCAGTAGGAAAAACTAACCAAGGCTTTAAAATAAAAGGCTCGCAGAGATACTTGCCCGTCACGGACTATACCGCTGAGGGCGACTGGTCAAACGCGTGCTTCTGGCTTGCGGCGGGTATTTTCGGTGACGTAACGGTACGCGGACTTAACACCTCCTCCTACCAGAAGGACAAAGACATACTGAAGATATTAACACGCGCCGAGGCCGATTTTCGCGTTTTTAAAAACGGCGATATCCGAGTAACGGCATCCCCCATCAAAGCCGTATCATTTGACGGCGAAAATATGCCCGATGCATTGCCTATCCTTGCGACACTCCTTTCGCTTGCAAAGGGTGAAAGCATCATAAGCGGCGGCGCAAGACTTCGTATAAAGGAAAGCGACCGCATAGCCACAACTGCCGCTATGCTAAAAACGCTGGGTGCCACCGTCACCGAAAAAGAAGACGGCTTTATCATAAACGGTGTGGAAAGGCTCCTTGGCGGCGAGATAGATGCGGCAAATGACCACCGTATAGCAATGTGTGCCGCCGTTGCGGCAACTGCGGCAAGCGCTCCTGTGATTATCCGAGGAGCCGAGTGCGTGAGCAAGTCCTACCCAACATTTTTTGAAGATTTTGAAAGGCTCGGAGGAAAATACAGTGTCATCAATGGGTAACAAAGTTAAAATAGATATATTCGGCGAGTCCCATGCAGAGAAGATTGGTATGACACTTGACGGTATCCCCAAAGGTGAGCATATCGACCTTGATGAGCTGTATGAATTTATGCTTCGCCGCGCGCCGGGACGTGATGACCTGTCCACTCCGCGAAAAGAGGCGGATAAACCGCAGTTTTTAAGCGGCATCGAAAACGGAGTAACCACGGGCGAGCAGATCTGCGCGGTAATATACAACACAAACCAACATTCGCGCGACTATGACAAGCTGCGCTTTACCCCAAGACCTTCCCACGCGGACTATGCCGCATTTATAAAATACGGCGGCAAGTGCGATATGCGCGGCGGCGGCCCCTTCAGCGGCAGACTCACCGCGCCCTTATGTATCGGCGGCGGCATTGCCAAGCAAATTCTTGCAAGGCGGGGTATCGAGGTTGGCGCACACATATATTCCGTGGCAGACGTTACGGACACTCCGTTTGATTTGGCAGAGCCGTCGGATATAACCGCGGCAGGCAAAAAAGCCTTTCCCACTCTGTCGGATACCGCAGGCGAGAAAATGAAAGCCGCAATACTTAAGGCAAAGGCAGACGGCGACAGCGTAGGCGGAATAGTAGAATGTGCCGTGACGGGTATGAAAGCCGGCTTTGGCGGCCCTCTCTTTGAAGGAGTCGAGGGAAAAATTGCCCTTGCACTGTTCGGAATCCCTGCGGTAAAGGGTGTTGAATTCGGCAGCGGCTTTGCCTCATCGAAAATGCGCGGCAGCGAGCATAACGATGCCTTTATATATAAGGGTGAAAACGTCGTCACAGTCACAAATAACAGCGGAGGTATCCAGGGCGGTATTACAAACGGTATGCCTATTATAGTCCGCGCAGCCCTCAAGCCGACACCGTCTATCGCAAAGACGCAGACGACCGTAAACCTTGAAACTAAAGAAAACACCACGCTTGAAATAGGCGGCAGACACGACCCTTGCGTAGTTGCACGCGCCGTACCTGCCGTTGAAGCAGCGATAGCACTCTCGATACTTGACCTGCTTTTGGAGGACTGAAAAATGGATATGAAAGAAATTCGCGAAAAAATAGATGCCCTTGACGACAAAATCAAGGAGGCTTTCACCGAGCGTATGGCGCTGTGCGCCGATATGGCAGAGTATAAAAAAGAAAACGGGCTTCCCGTTTTCTTTCCCGCACGCGAGCGTGAAATAGTAGCAAGACTTACAAGCGATATGGACAGCAGTATGGCAACCTATACAAAGGTGCTGTACAATACACTTTTTGAGGTTTCGCGCTCTCACCAGACCGCGAGAATTTCAGAGGGCGGAAAGCTCTCCGGCAAGGTCAGAGAGGCTCTCGAAAATACCGGAAAGGACCTGCCAACCACCTGCACCGTTGCCTGTCAGGGTACGGAGGGCGCATACTCGCAGGTTGCCGCGGAAAAGCTCTTTTCAATACCGAGCATTATGTATATGTCAAACTTTGAGGGGGTTTTCGGCGCGGTGCAAAACGGCTTTTGCCGCTACGGCATACTGCCTATCTCAAACAATCTGCACGGCTCTGTCACCGAGGTCTACGACCTTATGAAAAAGCACAAGTTCTATATAGTAAAGAGCATCAAGGTGCGCGTTGACCATTCTCTTGTGGCTAAAAAGGACACTTCTCTTGGCGGAGTAAAAGAAATTTTCTCGCATCCGCAGGCGATAGGCCAGTGCTCCGCCTTTTTAGGTACGCTTGACGGCGTAAAAATAACCGAGTGTGCAAACACCGCAGTAGCGGCTAAAATGGTGGCTGAGAGCGGCAGAAACGATGTTGCCGCCATCTGCAACCCAAGCTGCGCCTCGCTCTACGGCCTTGAGGAAATTAAAACCTCGATTGCCGACAGCGACAACAACTACACCCGTTTTATCTGCATTTCAAAGCAGCTTGAGATATATCCCGGCGCAAATAAGACAAGCCTTATGTTCACCCTGCCTCATATGCCGGGCTCACTCTTTTCGATTATCGCAAAGTTTGCCGCCCTCGGCGTAAACTTCTCCAAAATCGAGAGCCGCCCCATCCCCGGCAAGGACTTTGAATATATGTTCTACCTTGACTTTGACAGTTCACTGTATGCAGAGGGCTTTCTCGAAACGCTCGACCTGTTCGATACCGAATACACAGGCGGAAGCTATCTCGGCTCATATTCGGAAATTTAAGTACAATTATGCAATACGGACTTCTCGGGGAGCATCTTCCCCACTCACATTCTCCTGAAATTCACGCTTCGTTTGGCAATAAAGACTATTCACTGTTTGAAATACCGAAGGAAGCTGTTGCGGATTTTCTCCAAAAAAGGCAATTTTGCGGAATAAACGTAACTATACCCTACAAAGAAACGGTGATGCCGCTATGCGATGTGCTTGACGGCATAGCCGTGGAAATAGGCGCTGTAAACACTGTTGTAAACTGCGGCGGAAAGCTGTTTGGCACTAACACCGACTTTGGCGGCTTTATCTTTATGTGCAACTACCGCGGTATAGATTTCAAGGATAAAAACGTGCTTATCCTCGGCAGTGGCGGCACGTCGAAAATGGTAAGGGTTGCGGCAAGACATCTTGGTGCCGCCTCTGTAACCGTAGTTTCGCGCAGCGGCGAAGTGAACTATGAAAACGTATACGGGTTATGCAGTAATACAAACATAGTTGTAAACACAACCCCGCTCGGAATGTTCCCGAATGTTGAAGAAAAGCCTGTGGAGCTTGCAAGATTTCCTCTCCTTACGGGTGTGGTGGACGTTATCTACAATCCGCTGAAAACAAGGCTTTTGCAGGAGGCAGAGAGCCTTAAAGTGCCGCACACAGACGGGCTTTTAATGCTCGTGGCGCAGGCGGCGTTTGCCGACAGGTATTTCAGGGACCAGAGTCACACAGGCGGTAAAATTATTGCCGCGTACAATAAAATGAAAAAAGCGCTGACAAATACCGTGCTTATCGGTATGCCCGGCTGCGGCAAGAGTACGCTTGCTAAAATCCTTTCAAAGAAGAGCGGCAGAGCGTTTTTCGACGTTGATGCAGAAGTGGTAAGCCGCGCGGGAAAGAGTATACCCGAAATATTTGAATCCGAGGGTGAAAACGCCTTTCGCGATCTTGAAAGCGAGGTAACAAAGGAGCTTTGCAAAAAAAGCGGAGTGATAATCGCCTGCGGCGGCGGCACGGTCCTGCGTGAGGAAAACCGTGCGGCACTGAAGCAAAACGGCAGTATAGTCTATATAAAACGTGAAACAGATAAGCTCGCGCGCGGCGGCAGACCGCTTTCGGCCGCTGACGGCGCGCTTGAAAAAATGTATAAAGAGCGCGCGCCTATCTACAAGGCACTCGCGGATATTATAATAGAGCCTTGCGACAGCGTGGGCGCTGCTGCCGCGGCAATATTTTCGAAAATTTTTGGAGAGCAGAGATGAAAATTTTAGTTATCAACGGTCCGAATATCAATATGCTCGGCATCCGTGAGCCTGACATCTACGGCGCGGATACCTACAAATCGCTTATTGAAAGAATCGAAGAGCACTGTGACAAAAACAATATTGAGGTTGACTGCTTTCAGTCTAATCACGAGGGCGAAATCGTTGACGAAATTCAAAGCGCGTACGGCGTGTTTGACGGTATAGTAATAAACCCTGCCGCGTATACGCACACAAGCGTTGCTATTCTCGATGCGCTGAAGGCTGTGGGCATTCCCACTGTTGAAGTGCATATCTCGGATATAAACACGCGCGAAGAGTTCAGAAAGTTCTCATATGTTTCGCTCTGTGCGAAAGCCACCATAGCGGGCCACGGATTTGACGGCTATATCGAAGCAATAGATTTGCTGAGAGAGTAACAGCCGAAGAGGAAAACTATGAAAATTCGCGATATAAACATACCGCGCGGACTCTGCCTTGCACCGCTTGCAGGTGTGAGCGACAGAGCGTTCCGCAAGGTCTGCCGCGCTCACGGAGCAGAATACCTGACAAGCGAGATGGTGAGTGCCGCCGCTATATGCTACGGCGATAAAAAAACGCCGGAGCTGTGCCGCTTTGACGATGACGAAATGCCGCTTGCACTCCAGCTTTTCGGCTCGCGTCCCGACTTTTTAGCCGAGGCGGCAAGGAGAATTTCAGGCGGCACTCTTGCAGACTATGTAAAAATACCTGCTGCAATAGACATAAATATGGGCTGCCCCGTACGCAAGATCGTGTCAAACGGCGAAGGCAGCGCACTGATGAAGAACATTCCGCTTGCCGAAAAAATCGTGCGCGCGGTAGTCGATGCAACTCACCTTCCCGTCACTGTTAAGATACGCGCAGGCTTTGACGAAGGCTCAAAAAACGCGCCCGAAATGGCAAGGGCGCTTGAGGCGGCAGGTGCCGCAATGATATGCGTACACGGGCGCACACGCGCCGAGATGTACAGCGGAAAAGCCGACCTTGAAATTATTGCCGAGGTAAAAAAGGCGGTAAAAATCCCCGTTGTAGGCAACGGCGACATCTTTTCAGCCGAGGCGGCAAAAAGAATGCTTGAGGTCACGGGATGTGACGGAATTATGATAGCGCGCGGCGCTATGGGCAACCCTTGGATATTTGACGAGCTGCACGCATTTTTCGACGGCAGAGAGTTCACTCCCCCGTCTCTTGAGGAACGCATAGAAGAAGCGGTGTGCCACCTTGACCTTATGTGCGACTTCAAAGGCGAGCGCCTTGCAATTCCCGAGGCACGAAAGATAATGTCCCTCTATATCCACGGTGTAAATGGCGCGTCCGATGCGCGCGGCAGGATAAACACCGCCGCCACCAAAGATGAAATGAAAGAAATCCTCTATTCGCTGATAAAGTAAATTTAATATGTATATTTTTACAGCGCGCCGCCACACTAATTAAAAAGGAGTGTGGCGCTATGGATATTAACAAGGAAGAATATAAAAAACAGGTCAAAAAAACAGCAAAAAAATCGCCGATTTTAAAAAACTGCATATATGCTTTTCTGGTAGGCGGCGGTATATGTGTCGCAGGACAGCTGCTTTTTGACTTGTATACGACAATTACAAGCTACGAAAAGGATGATGTTTCGGCACTCGTGACAGTAACCGTGATTTTCATTTCGGCACTGCTGACAGGCATCGGAGTGTTTGACAATATTGCAAAGTTTGCAGGCGCAGGCACGCTTGTGCCCGTAACGGGATTTGCAAACTCGGTTGTCTCCCCTGCGATAGATACAAAAGCAGAGGGACTGATACTTGGAGTCGGTGCAAAGATTTTCACCGTAGCAGGCCCTGTTATACTGTACGGCATACTCTCGGGTGCCATCTACGGCGTAGTGCTGTGGATAATGCAACTGATGCAATAAAGAGGAACCGCGGCAATGCCGCGGTTCCTTACTATATATGAAGATTTCCGTTTTCGTCATAGAGCCTTGTGATAACAGGTCTTTCTAAAAGGACAGTGCATTGATACCGCCCGATACAACTATATCTTATCACATTTTTTAAAACCAGTAGTTTTTCTCTGAAAATCCAAATATTTTTTAAATTTATCAAATATTAGTTGATTGAAATTGCACGTAGAGCCGGGGCTTGCTCCCGCCGAAAAAAACGGGAGGCAGATTGCCTCCCGTTTTTATGTTTTTGCTATTACTTTGCTTCCTCTTCTGCTTTCTTCTTCTGGAGCTTTGTAAATACGCGGAGTACCACAAAGATAGTGAAAGCAACGATAAGAAAGTCGATAATATTCTGAATGAAGTTACCGTAGAGAAGCGCGTTTTCAGCAACCTTTACGCTGCCGTCCTCTGCAAGCTCTGCAGCCTTTATAACCCACTTCCAGTCCTTTACGTTAAGACCGCCTACAAGCAGACCTACAAGAGGCATAATGATGTCGTTTACAAGAGAAGTAACTATCTTGTTGAACGCGCCGCCGACTACTGGCGCCACCGCGATCTCCACAACATTGCCCTTAGAAATAAACGCTTTAAAATCCTGTGAAAACT
>JAZSKM010000067.1:0-4142 GCA_045534835.1 Eubacteriales bacterium
CGCTCCGCGCCGTCTGTATTAGGCTGCCCTCCGCCCCCTGCCCAGCCGCCGGGACACGCCATTACCTCCACCAAGTCATACTTTGCCTCGCCGCTCCTGATATTTTCAAGAAGCTCTCTTGTGTTTGCAAGTCCGCTTACAACTGCCGCACGAAGTGTGGTATCGTTTACGGTAACCTCTGTCTCACGGATGCCGCAGTTCTCCTTGCCGCGCACAACTTTAAATGCATCAGCATCAGGATTTGAACCGGTAAGCATATTATATGCACTGCGAAGCGCCGCCTCCATAACACCGCCGGTCGCACCAAAGATAACGCCTGCGCCTGATGCCGTGCCAAGAGGACTGTCAAACTCTTTTTCCTCGAGTGCCGCAACATTTATATGGTCAGCCTTAAGCATTCTTGCAAACTCGCGGGTGGTCAGAACCACGTCAACATCCTTTTCGGTTACACTCACCTCGGGAACGTCGCACTCATATTTCTTAGAGCTGCAAGGCATAACAGAAATGCAGCAAATCTTTGCAGGGTCTACGCCTATCTTTTCTGCAAAATATGTCTTTGCAACCGCGCCGAACATCTGCTGAGGACTCTTTGCACTCGAAAGGTTAGCAGTAAACTCAGGATATTCAAATCTCATAAAGCGTACCCAGCCTGGGCAGCAGGAGGTAAGCATCGGGAGAGTACCGCCACTTGAGAGTCGCTCAATAAGCTCAGAAGCCTCTTCCATAATAGTAAGGTCTGCCGCAAAGTCGGTGTCAAACACATAGTCAACACCGAGTGCCTTTGCCGCCGCAACCATACGCTTTTCGGTTGCGAGTGCAGTGTCAACTCCAAGAGAGTCTGCCCACGCAGAGCGAACTGCAGGTGCAATCTGCATAACAGTTACGGTTTCGCTATCCTCAATAGCCTCATATACTCTGTCGGTGTCATCACGAGCAGCAAGCGCACCTACGGGACAGTGAGTAATACACTGACCGCAGAATGCACAGCCTGCAGCATCAATTGAAAGACCGCCGCGAACAGTCACTTTTGTATGTGCGCCGCTACCGTTTACTTCCCAAATCTTAAGTCCCTGAAGCTCATCGCATACGTTTACGCAACGCATACAGGAAACGCACTTGGAAGCATCGCGCAAAAGCGGAAGCGAGTCATCCCAGTTGTTTTTAGCGAGCTTGCTTTCATAAGGAACGGTACGTACATTAAGGTCATTTGCAAGTGTCTGGAGTGTGCAATTTCCGCTTCTCACACAAGCAACGCAGTTGCAGTTATGCGCAGAAAGCATAAGCTCGACATTAACCTTGCGAGCCACGCGCACACGTGCAGAATTGGTATAAACCTCCATACCGTCACAAACGACAGTGTTGCAGGCAGCAACAAGCTTTTCTGCACCCTTAACCTCGCATACGCAAACACGGCAAGCACCAATCTCATTCAGCTTTTCAAAATAGCAAAGAGTAGGTATATTTATACCTATGGACTTAGCAGCATCAAGAATAGTTGTACCCTCATTTACCGAAACGGCCTTGCCGTCAATAATAAGATTTACCATTTGTTAACCCTGCCTCCTTTAAGTGTAGCGCAGCCGTAGTGGTCGCAGCGAAGACATCTTGAGCACTCCTGCTTTGCCTCTTCCTCGGTCATCGGCTTTTCCATAAGTTCAAAATCACACTTGCGCTCCTCTGCCTCGCGCTCGGAGTTATTAACTCTGCCGCAAGCAGGGGTAAAACGATAAGATGCAACAGGAATGTCCACCTCATTTTCAATCTCGGTATGACCGCCAAGATATTCGTCAATATTAGCTGCGGCAACCTTGCCCGCTTCAATGGCCTTGATAACAGTCGAAGGACCGGAAACACAGTCACCGCCGGAGAAAACTCCATCAAGTCCGGGGACCGCACCAGCTCTTGTTGCATCAATCTGGTCCCACTTAAGGGGTGCGCCGGACTCTGCAAAATGCCCTGAGTCGATAGCCTGACCTATTGCAACAATAATAATATCGCAGGGGATGCTCTCCTCGGGAAGATTTGCATTATACGGCTTCGGTCTGCCGCGATCGTATGCGCCGATAACCTGCGGCTTTACAACAAGTGCCTTTACCTTACCGTTTTCGGTTTCTACATAGGAGGGTGCCATAAGCTGAACTATTTCACAGCCCTCTGCGATAGCTCCCTCGATTTCCTCAGGAAGCGCAGTCATATCCTCGATTCTGCGGCGATATACGCACTTAACACTCTTCGCACCAAGGCGCATTGACGTTCTTGTTACGTCCATTGCGACGTTTCCGCCGCCGACAATAACAACGTTCTTGCCAGTAAAATCTGGTATCTCTCTGTCGCCTATTCCACCAAGAAGCTCTACTGCGGAGATAACACCGTCTGCATCTTCGCCATCAATTCTGAGCTTTTTGTCCGAATGTGCACCGATTGTAATATATACGCTGTCAAAGGATTTTCTAAGCTCGTCAAGAGTAATATCCTTGCCGATACGCACGCCGAGTTTAACCTCGACACCGAGAGAAAGAATAGCATCAATATCAGCATCAAGATATGCATCAGGCAAACGGTAGCAAGGAATTCCGTAGCGAAGCATACCGCCAAGCCGTGTATGCTGCTCGTATACCGTCACCTTGTGTCCCATAATTGAGAGATAGTATGCAGCGGTAAGACCTGCAGGACCGCCGCCTATAACAGCAACAGTCTTACCGGTAGCATCTGCGCACGCGGGAACAGGCACAACGCCTGCATTGTCAATAGCATATCTCTTGAGTCCGCGGATATTTACCGCGCTGTCAACAAGACTGCGGCGACAGTGATTTTCGCAAGGATGCTCACAGATAAGTCCGCAAACGGAGGGGAACGGATTGTCCTTTCGGATAACTCTTATGGCATCTGCAAAGCGACCTTCGCCTGCAAGAGCTATGTATGCGGGAATATCAACGTGGGCAGGACACTCTGTAGTACAGGGGATGGATGCAAAATTTGCAGTGCATCTTCCCTTTTCGATATGTGAAATATAGTCATCACGGAATGCTGCCATTCCGTCAAGCACAAGCTTTGCCGCTTCAAAGCCTATTGCACAGTCAGAAGAGTCTGCGATAGCACGTGCGGTCTTCTCGATAATGTCAAGCACCTTTGCATCAGCCTCTCCGTTGAGGCAATCATCAACAAGCTTGGAAAGACGGTCAAGTCCGACTCTGCAGGGTACACACTTTCCGCAACTCTGCGCAAGGCAAAGTCTGAGAAAAGCTGCCGTAAGCTCTACAGGGCAGTTTCCGACAGGGGATGCCTCTATCCTGCGGCTCAGGCTATCATAAAGAGTTCTGACAGTTCTCTCGGCTTTGGCAGTCGATGTCACTTCAAGTCTGCTCATAGAATATTTTTCCTCCGAAAGTCATTTTTCAACAGTTAAATTATAACACAACTGCCTATAAAAAGCAATGCAAGATTTTTTTACATACTGCGGATATTTTTGGCAGGAAGCTCTCTTTTACCAAATAATCATTATTTTTTTGAACAATGTATTGCACAATACTATAAAATATGATAGCATTTCTATTGTAAAAAGTTAAATTTGAACGGAGAATGATATGTTAATACCTATTTTGCTTTTAATCGTTGGATTTGTCTTTCTTATTAAAGGCGGTGATTGGTTTGTTGACGGTGCCTCCGGCATTGCCCGCCGTTTTCACCTGCCAGAAATTTTAATCGGAGCGACAGTCGTTTCTATCGGTACAACCCTACCTGAGGTAATGGTTTCTACCGGTGCCGCGCTTCAGGGCAGCGGCTCAATAGCATATGGTAATGCTATTGGCTCTATCATCTGTAACACCGCTCTCATCGCCGCACTAACCATCGCTATCAAGCCGGGGTCCGCGGCAAGAAAAAGTCTGACACTGCCCGTTACATTTTTCTTTGCCGCTTCTGCAATTTATTGCATATCGGCTTACGTATTCGGCAGATTCTCATTTGCCGTCGGTATAGTCCTTCTTTGCACCTTTGTGCTCTATATGACTCTCACCGTACTTCGGATGAAGAAAAGCGCAAAAACAGCAGAGCTTCCCCTTTCCGAGGAGGAGCTTGAAGCTATAAGCGGCGAGGATCACGTTGTAGAGTCCGAAGCAGGCGGTACAAAGGACAGCCTGCTT
>JAZSKM010000094.1:0-1507 GCA_045534835.1 Eubacteriales bacterium
GCACATTCCTGCGCCCGCCATCGGCAAAAATCCCTAAAATATTGCTCGTCAAGGGTGCTTCGCAGTTTTAGCGGAGCGTATTTTTGCTTAGACAATGGCAAAGTGCGCAGTTAATATACAAATATTATCAAGCACTTTGCGGAAGGAGGGGCGAAAATACGCCCGTTAAAACCGTAGGGGTTCGACTCCCGTCGGCTTAAAGTCAACGGAGGGACAAGCTATGTATAATATTTTGGTCTGTGACGATGAGAGGGATATAGTTTCGGCTCTTGAAATATATCTCGGTGCAGAGGGGTATAAAACCTTTGCGGCTTATAGCGGCAGAGAGGCGCTTGAGATTATTGAAAGCGAGGACATTCATCTCATCCTTATGGATATTATGATGCCTGAGCTTGACGGTATTTCGGCGGTACGGGCTTTGCGCGAGTTCTGCAACCTGCCTGTAATACTCCTCACTGCAAAAAGTGAGGATAATGACAAGATCTTAGGACTTAACATCGGCGCCGATGACTACGTTACAAAGCCGTTTAATCCGATAGAACTTATGGCAAGGGTTCGCTCTCAGCTTCGCAGATATATGCAGCTTGGCAGTGCGCCGAGCGAGCCTGAAACGCTGAAGGTCGGCGGGCTTGAGATAGACGACAGAGCTAAAGAGGTGAGGGTTGACGGAGATGCGGTATCCCTTACTCCTACCGAGTATGAGATACTGAAATTGCTTATGCAAAACGCAGGCACCGTGTTTTCACCGAGAGAGATATACAAAGAGGTATGGGAAGATGTGCCGTATGGTGCTGAGGGCACTGTCGCCGTGCATATACGCCATATACGAGAAAAGATAGAGATAAACCCTGCCGAGCCACGGTACTTAAAGGTGGTATGGGCAAAAGGATATAAGATTGAAAGGAGCGCAAAATGAGAAAAAGTCTGTTTTGTAAAACGTTTGCCGTGATTTTATCGGTGCTGCTTCTGCTGAGTACGGTGTTTTTTGCAGCCGCGACTGTATTTGCGGCAGTTGGCGGTGCATATACTGGGGGATACGGCTCCTTTGCAGAGGGGATAAGACAGGGCGTACTCGAAATGTACGCAAATGATGTGGTAAAGCATTACCGTGACGGCCACGACCTGTTTGAGCGATACAGCGACAACAATTTTTACTTTGAGGCGTACAATAGCAGCGGCGAAGCTCTGCTGACTAATTTAAACGGTGCGGCGTATACGCGCAAGGTGAGCGTTACCGAGCTTAATGCTTTTCGCAGAGTGTATCACAACGGCGATGCACAGGATGGTGGCGTTATCTACGTGCCAGCCGAAGTGACCGAGGCTACTACCGAAAAGGTCATTCTTATGAGTCCTGTCAGCGCTGATGAAGTGATGAGTTATTACGCTACGGTGTATCAAAAGGTTAATTTTGAGCATACAGACCTTATATCGGTTGCTTCTTTTTGGCTTGACGCGGTATACATTATGCGCTACAGCGCACCTGTAATTGCACTTGTTTCGTTTATTA
>JAZSKM010000062.1:0-5546 GCA_045534835.1 Eubacteriales bacterium
CGGGAGAAAAGGTACCGCCGAACACCGCGACTTTTCCCATTAATTTCAATTAAGCTCAATCCTCTTTTTATTCTTAGATTCGCGATATAAAACAAATCTTGTTCCGGTTACACCTACCACATCTGCACCTGTTGACTCTGAAAGCTCATCAGCCGCTTCTCTGGCAGAATAACCGCTGTTTTCAAGCACACGCACCTTTATAAGCTCGCGCGCCTCCAGCGCGTTTGAAATCTGTTTTACGGTCTCTTCACCGATACCGCCTTTGCCAATCTGAAAAATAGTATCAAGCTCGGTGCCTAATGCACGTAGCTTAGCTCTCTGTTTACTTGTAAGCATTATTATTCCTTAAAACTTAATTTTTGAAAACTCTTTTGCGAATTTTTCCATTGCAATACCACGATGGCTTATCGAGTTCTTTTCCTCAGCAGTCATCTCGGCATAGGTTTTATCCATAGGCGGATAATAGAAGAGCGGATCGTATCCAAAGCCGCCGTCGCCCTTGTATTCTGTCAGAATAACACCGGCACATTCGCCTCGTGCTATAATATCACTTTTTCCGTCAGGGAAAACGCAGGCAACGACAGAAACAAACTTTGCGCCGCGCTGCTCATAAGGCAACCCGTCAAGTTCTTTCAAAAGTTTTTGATTGTTCTTTTCGTTGTCGCACTCTTCACCTGCATAACGTGCAGAACGTACCCCTGGTTCTCCGCCGAGTGCATCTACCATAAGTCCGGAGTCATCAGCGACGGTAATATAACCGAGTGAGGCGCCAACGCGAGCTTTAATAAGCGCATTTTCCTCAAAGGTGTTTCCATCCTCGACAATATCATCGTCAAATCCGATATCTTTCATCGAGATAACTTCCACGTCTGCGGCAAATCCGCTAAGCAATGCCTGCAGTTCAGCAATTTTCCCTTTGTTATGTGAAGCAAGTAATACTCTCATAATTTACCTTCATTCAAACATCGCGCGGACAAACTCGTTTGCATCAAACGGCTGCATATCGTCAATCTTTTCGCCAACGCCAATAAACTTCACAGGAACATCAAGTTCTCCCTTGATAGAGAATACACATCCGCCCTTTGCAGTGCCGTCAAGCTTTGTTAAAACAAGACCGGTGATGTTAGCTGCATTTTTGAACTCTTTAGCCTGCAAAATAGCATTCTGCCCCGTAGTTGCATCAAGAACAAGAAGTGTTTCTCTACTCGCATCTGGAAGTTCTCTGCCGATAACACGGTCAATTTTTGCAAGCTCGTCCATAAGATTCTTTTTATTGTGCAAACGACCAGCGGTATCCACTATGAGAACGTCGGCATTACGGCTTTTAGTGGCACTGACCGCATCATAAACAACTGCAGCCGGATCAGAACCTTCACTTTGGCGTATCAGGTCAACCTGAGCTCTGTCGCACCATACGGCAAGCTGGTCTATGGCTGCTGCGCGGAAAGTATCTGCCGCCGCAACAACAACCTTTTTTCCATCAGCTTTTAGTTTTGCAGCAATCTTGCCGATAGATGTAGTTTTACCCACGCCGTTGACACCGATAACAAGAATGACAGACGGAGTAGTAGAAAGGTTAAGAGGAGAGCTGTCGCCAACCATCTTCGCAAGTATTTCTTTTAAAGCATTTTTAACATCTTCGCCGTCGGTCATACGCTCGCTTTTAACACGGTCACGCAGATTTTCAAGTATTTCCTCGGTCGTTGCGACACCGACATCAGAGCAGATTAGAAGCTCTTCGAGTTCTTCAAACAACTCTTCATCCACTTTTACAAAACTTTTGAACAAATTGTCAACCTGACCGACAAAAGCATCTTTTGTCTTTGCAAGTCCGGCCTTCAGTTTATCAAAAAATCCCATATAGCAATCCTTTCATAGGGGAAATTAAATATTAAGATCCATATCGTTTATATTAAGCGCAAGCACCTTTGATATACCGCGCTCGGGCATAGTAACACCGTATATACGGTCAGCAGCTTCCATAGTTCCGCGTCTGTGCGTAATAAGAACAAACTGAGTATTGTCGGACATCTCCTTAACATAATCAGCGAAACGCGAAACATTAACCTCATCAAGCGCCGCTTCAATCTCATCGAGAATGCAGAACGGAGAGGGATTTACCTTTAAAATAGCAAAGAAGAGCGCTATAGCAACAAACGCCTGTTCACCGCCCGAAAGAAGAGTAAGACTCTTAATAATCTTTCCGGGAGGTGCCGCCTTTATTTCAATTCCGCTTGTGAGCACATCCTCAGGCTCGGTAAGCGAAAGCTCGGCTGTACCGCCGCCAAAGAGCTTAGTGAACACTTCGGAGAAGTTCTTGTTAATCTGGTTGAAGGCATCAAGGAATTGACCCCGCATTTCGTTTTCAAGACGGGATATAACGCTTGTCAACTCACTCTTTGACTTTTTGAGGTCGGCGATTTGTCCTGACATTTCGTCATAACGGGATTTGACCTCTGCGTATTCCTCAATAGCGCCAACATTAACAGGACCGAGCGACTTCATTTCCTTTCTGTATTCGGCAGCATCAGCCGCAACAGAAGGACGGCTCTCTGCAGTAAGCGGAGGGTATCCAAGTTCGATTGCAAGCGCATAGGTGAGCTCATATTCCTCATACATACGCTCCGCCGTCTTATCCTGCTCTGCGTGAAGCGACCTTAATCTTGCCTCGTTCTTGTTGTGAGATACAAGAATAATCTCTTTTTGATTGTTCTTCTCACGGATACGCAAGCGCGCTTCATTAAGCTTAAGCTCAAACTCGGCAGTACCGCTTTCCACATTGCCGCGCTGCTCTGTAACAAGCTCAAGTCTTGTCATCATACGAGCCGCAGATTCGCGGTTTTCCTCCTGAGCCTTGGTGAGCACATCAATTTCAGCAGTATAATTCTTCTGCTGCGCCTCGGAATTTGCAATTCTTTCAGCAATTTCGGTCATTCTTGCGCCGAGAGTAGCTTTCAAAGCTTCAAGTGCCTCAATATCCTTATTAGCCTCAGCAAATTTAATTGCCGCCTCGCTGATCTGCTTCTCCATCTCACGCTGTTCGTCAAGCGCTTCATTGCGCTCGCCGTCTTTTGCAAGACGGTAAGCCTTGATTTCTTCGATTTGTGCCTCTACCAATGAATATTCTTCGTTAAGTTTGCGGATTTCATCGCTGTATCCTGCCTCTTGGGTTTTAAGTCTCTCAAGGTCCGAGCGAAGCTTTTCGCAAAGTTCGGTATTTGTCGCCAGTCTCGCCGAAAGGGTTTCAAGGCGAACGCTTTCCGAAGAGATAAGGGTGTTAATAATATCTTTTTGCTGAGAAGCACCCGAAAGACGTATCTGCGCATCCTTATAGGCGCTAAGTGATTTATTAAAGGCACTTTCAAGTTTCTTTAGGTTCGCATCCGACTCGCTTGCAGATTTCTGCAATGCTCGTATTTCAGCAGACCTTGTAAGAATGCCGCTGTCCCTGCGAACAGAGCCACCGGTATAAGAGCCGCCGGCGTTAATAATCTGCCCGTCAAGGGTAACAACCTTAACGTGATACTTCTGCTCACGTGCCATAACCGATGCATTATCAAGTGTATCAAATACAAGTGTTCTTCCAATGATACTGCGCATCACCTCGGAAAACTTAGGATCAAAGTCGAACAAAAGATCCGCCCTGCCGATATAACCGTCATACTTTCTCGCGCGTATCATTTCCTCGGTTTCATCCTGAGCGGTAGCCGAAGTAAGCGGATAGAAAGTTGCCCTGCCCGCGTGTGCATCCTTGAGCACCCCGATAGCACTTTTCGCAACATCCTCATTTTCAACAGCGATGTTCTGAATATTTGCACCGAAAGCCGTTTCAATAGCAGTAACATACTTTTCGGGAACACTGATAAGCTTTGATATTGGACCGTATACCTCACCGCCGCCAATTTTGCCGTCATTATAGGCCTGCATTACATATCGAACACTTGAAGAATATCCCTCGAAAAGCTCTTCCATGCGCTGCAACGCTTCAACGCGGTGCACAAATCCATCGTGTCTTAGTTTCTCATCGGCAAGAGCATTCTGTTTTTTGTCCTTTTCAATTTCTGCTCTTTCGAGAGCCTCCGCAAGTTCGCAGATAAGATTATCTGTCTGTGCAGCGGTATCACGGTAGTTATCAAGCTCGGCATTTACAGCAGAAATTTCGTCAGAAATGCGTTTTGCCTCGGCCTCATATTCACCGATTTCAGCAGAAGCAGCCTCGCCTGCTGTATTATCTGAATTTATGGTGCTTTCAAGAACGCTGAGGCGAACCTTTATGTCAACAGAAATGTCATGCAGCTTCTGTATTTCAGCCTGCTTTGCATCCATTTCCTTTTCAAGCGACTCTGCTCGCATTCCGCAGGAAGCAGCACGCTCCAAAAGAACCTTCTTTTCCTGCTCAATAGCCTCAAGCTCTCCTTTTTTGTCTGCAAACGACGATTCAAGACTTGCAAACTCAGTTTGCAAGTTGTCGGTTGCAACAATAGCCTCATCGACAATCTCAACAGCTTTTTTCAAAAGCTCGCGCTTGTGCGCAATTTCATTTTCAGCAACCTTGTAGTCACTGTCCGCCTTATGAATTTGCTCTTTAAGGAGATTTATCTCGGTGAGTAGCTTTTCGGATGCAAGTTTTCCCTGCTGACTCTCTTCAAACAATTTGTCGCTCTGAGTTTCAAGAGAACGAAGACTGTCCTCCGCAACCTCAAGCTCGTGCTCGGAAAGGCGCAGCGCTTTTTCCGCCTCGCTGATTTTTTCTGTCAGGATAGCTCCGTCGTAAATCCAGAGGCTTACATCTGCACGCTTTTTGCCCTCGTAAATGTCAAGATATTTTCTTGCCTTTTGCGACTCTCTTTCAAGAGGTCCGACACGTTTTCCAAGTTCGTCTGCAATATCGGTAAGACGGACAAGGTTATCCTCTGCGGCAGAAAGTTTCTTCTCGGCTTCGTGCTTTTTGTAGCGGTATTTTGCAATTCCCGCTGCCTCTTCAAAAACATTTCTTCTATCCTCGCCCTTGCGTGAAAGAATTTCTGCAATTTTGCCCTGCCCGATAACAGAGTATCCCTCTCTGCCGATACCGGTATTCATAAAAAGCTCGTGAATGTCTTTTAAGCGAACAGCTTTTCTGTTAATAAAATATTCACTGTCGCCAGAGCGGTAGTAACGTCTTGTTACTGTGATTTCATCATATGGGACATCAATGCGGTGAGCGCTATCAGAGTTGTCAAAAGTAACCGAAACCTCAGCAAAGCTCATAGGCTTTCTGGAGTCTGCTCCACCGAAAATGACATCCTCCATTCTCGTACCTCGGATGTTTTTACTTGATATTTCACCAAGTACCCAGCGCATTGCATCAGAAATATTTGATTTGCCGCTGCCGTTAGGTCCTATTACAACCGTTGCACCAGGCTCAAAATTCAAAACCGTCTTGTTCGGGAAAGACTTAAATCCGTGTAATTCAAGTGATTTTAAGTACACGATAGGTCCTCCGTTTCTTTTAAAATATCAATTTATCTCTAAATTTATATTATATACCATAATATCCGATTTTT